>RGCL01000190.1 GCA_009919175.1 Betaproteobacteria bacterium | reverse complement strand
AAGCACTGGGCAAGGTCAGTTGGGGGGCGTTGTGAAGGGACAGGGCCGTGTCGGACACTCCCACCACAGCGGGCCGATCAGCGGATGTGACTTGCACGCGAATCGAACCGTCCAGCTGCCCCACTGTGCCGTTGAACATGACACGTGAGAGTGCGCTGTTGATGTCGCGCAACTTGCCACTCAGGGTATAGGTGCCGTCACCGCCCGGTGTGAGTGCGTTGATAGCTGCTAACGGCAATTTTTCCAGTTGCAACCCACCGTTCACCGCCTTCAAGGTCACGTTCAAGGTGGCACCGGAATCGAAATAATCCACTGACAAACCGGCCACCTTGGTCGCCACTCCACTGGCCAATGCGCCGCTGGTGGGCGCGCTGATCAATGGGGTATTGGGGTCGTCGTCCAGCACCGTCACAGCCACCTTGGCCTGGCTGACCAGGGCACCGTTTAATGTGGTGAACTGAGAGTTACCAAATGCGTCACTCAGTTGCAAGGTCAGTCGCTCAGCAGCATCACGCACCGTGTTGTTGGTCAACTTGATGGCCAGGGTTTGCTCGGTGACATCAGGTCCGAAAGTCAGGGTACCCGTCGGAATGCTGCCCCCTTCAAATCGGGCCCCACTCAGGGCCGCAGAGCCCGAAATGTCATAGTGGAGTACCACCGTGCCATCCAGCCCTCCCCCGCGGGTGATCTTGAACAGCAAGGTCTGCCCTTCGCCGTCGACAGTGCCCTCGTAAACCGTGGCCGAATCGGTTTGCGCACCGTTGCTGAGGTACCCCACCTTGAAAACGGACGGCACAATTGGGCCCACAATGACCGCTGCTGCCTTGGCCTGCAAGCCAGCAGCCAGCTCAATAGGACTAGGATCAGGGTTGGGATTGGGAAGCCTTATCGACGTGCCCAGCACATAGCGCGTCAACACATCCGCTGAATCCCCCTGTACCACCTGTTGCACCGCCACCAGGCCACGCAAGACAGCGATGGCATCCTTGGCATCGTTGCCTTGTCCATCGATCGCGCTGGTCGAGGCGTTCGCGATGAGTCCGTTGGCTGTCGCAATCACTTGGGCCACTTGGGCCATTTGGGTGACGTCAAAGTTAGCTCTCAAGTTCAACTGGGTCGCTGCGGTGCTGAGCACGTTACTCAGGCTGTTGGCATTGGTCAGCAAATCGCCCAACTGGGTTGAGGGAGACGCCTTCAAGTGCGCGGCCACGGCTTGCAGGACAGCCACGCTGGTGTCGGTGCCCAGTTTTCCAGTCACGGTCACAGCGCCTGAGTTCACCACGTCATCGAGAGCTGCCAGCACAGTGCCGCCCACATCCG
>RGCL01000189.1 GCA_009919175.1 Betaproteobacteria bacterium | reverse complement strand
CAGCTCGCGCGGTCTGCGCGCGGTCCAGCAAGGCTTGAACGAGGGCGCGCAAGTGGTGGTGGAGGGCGCCTTCCATTTGAACAACGAGCGCAAGCGCGCCGAGTTGGAGTGAGGCCATGCTGACTGCACTGATTCGCGCTGCGCTGACTCAGCGCTTGGTGGTGGCTGCCTTGGCACTGATGCTGTGCGCCTTTGGCCTGCGTGAAGCCACCCGCTTGTCGGTCGATGCCTTCCCGGATGTCACCAACGTCCAGGTGCAAATTGCGACCGAAGCCACCGGACGCTCGCCCGAAGAAATCGAGCGCTTCGTCACCGTGCCCCTGGAGATCGCGCTCACCGGCCTGCCGGGCTTGGTGGAAATGCGCTCCTTGAACAAAAGCGGCTTGTCCATCATCACCCTGGTGTTCACCGACAAGACCGATGTGTTTTTTGCCAGGCAACTGGTTACCGAGCGCCTGATCGAGGTGACGCCGCGCATGCCGCAAGGCATCACACCGGTGCTGGGACCGGTGTCCACCGGCTTGGGCGAGGTCTACCAATACACGCTGGACCATCCCAAGGACGGCGAGCGCGAATTGACGCCCGCAGAGTTGGCCGAGCGGCGCATCATTCAAGACTGGGTGGTGCGGCCCTTGCTGCGCTCGATTCCTGGCGTGGCCGAAATCAATTCGCAGGGCGGCTATGTGCGGCAATACCAGGCCCTGGTCAAGCCCGATCGCCTGACCCACTACAACGTGACCATCCAGCAGGTGTATGAGGCCATTGCGCAAAACAACGCCAACGCCAGTGGTGGCATCTTGCCCCAGCGCGCCGAGCAGTACCTGATTCGCGGCGTGGGCCTGATCCGCAGCCTGGAGGACATTGGCAACATCGTGGTGCGCGAGCAAAACGGCACGCCGGTGTATGTCAAGAACCTGGCCGAGGTCACCCTGGGCCATGAGGTGCGCCAGGGCGCCATCATCAAGGGCGGCTACACCGAGTCGGTCTCGGGCATCGTGCTGATGATGCGTGGTGGCAATGCCAAGGAAGTGGTGTCACGCGTCAAAGACCGTGTGAATGAAATCAACACCAAGGGGATGTTGCCCGGCGGCTTGCAGATCGTGCCTTACTACGACCGCACCGAGCTCGTCGACGCAGCGCTTTGGACGGTGGGCAAAGTGCTGATCGAGGGCATCTTCCTGGTGGTGATCGTGCTCTTTATTTTCTTGGGCGATGTGCGCTCCAGCCTGATCGTGGTGGCCACCCTGGTGATCACACCGCTGACCACCTTCATCCTGATGAACCGCTATGGCATCTCGGCCAACCTGATGTCGCTGGGGGGGCTGGCGATTGCCATCGGCCTGATGGTG
>RGCL01000188.1 GCA_009919175.1 Betaproteobacteria bacterium | reverse complement strand
AGGTCGGATTCAACCCACCACGAGAACCCGGCCGACAGCACCAACATGGAGATTCCGAACAGGGCCATGCCACCGAGCAGGTTCAGTTCCCGCCCGAGCATGCGACGGATCAGCCACTGCAGGGGGTAAAGGCATAGGCCAACCGCGGCCGACACAATCGCGGCGGTCCGTAGGTCAATCAGCCGGGCAGTTGCGAAGAAGAGGACCCCCATCGCAACGTCAGTCGCGATGGCCGGCATGCTCGCCTTCAGGCGCCCGAAGTCGATCGAGTCGTCGGCGGACACCGTGGGGTCCTCGCCGACGGGCACCGGCGAACCATCCTCAGCTTCGCGGGCGATTAGTGGGGTGGGGCGTGCGCGGTCGCTCGTGCCGGTCACCGCCAGTCACCCCCACTCGGTTCGACGTCAACCGGCAAGCGTGTTGCCATCGAGGCAAACGTCGCATCGATTACGCGCATTTGGGCGATGCTGTCCTCCGGTGGGATCCGGTGGGCCGTGCCGTGCCGAAGGCATTCCGCAAGCCGTGGCGCAGTGGGTGGATGGCATGCAGTTGTCACGGTTGCATTTCTTGTTAATGGTGAACCTGCTGTTCCTGGTACTGGGCTGTTTCTTGGATGTGTCGGTGCTGCTGCTGGTGTTTGTGCCTATGCTGTTGCCTGCAGTGAATGCCTTGGGCATTGACCTGGTTCACTTCGGTGTGCTGGTGGTCTTGAACATGATGATTGGCCTGATTCACCCGCCGTTTGGCATGCTGCTGTTTGTGACCAAGGCCCTCACCGGCATCCCCATTGGCGAAATGATGCGCGAGGGTTGGATGTTCATGGTCATGTTGCTGCTGTTGTTGCTGGCCATGACGGTGTTTCCCCAAATCGTTTTGTGGTTGCCGCAAACCATGGGCTACGGACTGAAATAAACCATGATGGACAAGACCGTGGACGTGGTGTGTGTGGCCAGCTGGAATGTGGACCTGGTTTCGCATGTGCCACAACCTCTCAAAAGGGGCGAAACCCTGATGGCCTCGTCGTTTGCCACCAGCCCGGGTGGCAAGGGCAGCAATGCCGCGGTGGCAGCCGCCAGACAAGGTGCCAGCGTGGGCCTGATTGCCCGCATTGGCGATGACGATTTTGGTCGCATGGGTTTGGCGCTGTGGGCGCGTGAGGGCATCGACCCTCGCCATGTGGTGCAGGCCGCGGGCGAGCGCAGTGGCGTGGCACAAATTCTTGTGTACGAGGATGGTGACAACAGCATTGCGGTAGCGCCGGGCGCCGGCTTGGGGCTGAATGCGCAGCATGTGCAAGCTGCCCAGGGCATGGTCAGCGCTTGCAAGGTGGTGATGGCTTCTCTCGAGGTTC
>RGCL01000187.1 GCA_009919175.1 Betaproteobacteria bacterium | reverse complement strand
ACGGTTTTCCGGTAAAGTCACCGAGGTTTACTGCGGAACATTAGTGAATACACCTCGCAGCCATCAGGGGCCGTGAGAGTGTTGTTTGATCCGTGGTGTCGAGGCACCACCAATTTCGCATTTGTTAGTAACGTTCCGTGGCAACTCTCAGGTGCCCGCAGGTGCCAGCAAGGCTCTGCGAGTGCCCTGAGGGTCACGCCCGTCGTCAAGATGGGTTGGCCGGACGGATACGGCCATCGAGGTGCTTGCCCAGTTCAACGCCAATGCCAGCCGCATGGCCATCTCATCCATCACCCTGGGCGGGCTGATGCACGGCGCCGAGAAAAGCCAACGCGTGAGCGAGAACCTGTTGGCCATCGAGGATTTTTGCAGCCGCCTTGAAGAGCTGCCCTATGGTACGAAGGCTGTCGTGACCGTCGCTCCACCCAGAGACCCCGGCCATAAGGTGCATCAGGCGATCTGCTTGGCCATTTCTTTGAGGACGGTGTGCACCATCGCTCTGACGCAACGGATTTCACCAGCCATCGTGGCTGCCAACTCAGGGTGCACGCCCACGATCTCAGCGTTTTCTGCCTCGACCTCGGCGCACAGTGCTTGCGCCTCTGCCGCCACCCGGCCCCTGAGACTTTCGAGCACGCGATCGGCAGTGCCTTTGGCCAAACTCAATGCAGCACCAGCCTCCAGCAGCACGCTGCGACTGATGCTTGAGAAGTGCCGCACACCCAAAATCGGCCAAGCCAACTGTGTTTGCTCTGGCCAGCCTTTCTTATCGAAAGCGGGTGAGTCGTAGGCAGCGATGCTGAGCAGGTCGTAAAACGGTGCCAACTGAACGCCCTCATGGCTGACCATGAAGCTCAGATTCTTAAGGTGAGCGTCGCTGTTGCCCACCAGCACATTGAACACCAACCAACCAAAAAGCCTCGATCGAGCCACTGCCGGGCTGCGGCATGCGTTCGCCAATGCCGCCAGACTTTCCATGCTGCCCTGCCTGTATTTGAAGCTGCGATCCAGGCCCAGCAATTGACATGCGTCGATCACATGCAGCCGCTGCCAAGTTTGCCCTTGCACGAGTCGATCAAAGCGATCCACCAGGTACACCGGAGACGGTACATAACGTCGGTGCACATCAGGCACATTCAGGCCCAGCCGTTTGGCCAGCCGCATCACAAACCATTCGTTGATCACTGAATGGGCGTAATCTTCATCTGGATGGTCTGGCTTCAGAATGTGGGTAGACGGTGTGGCACCGGCAGGCTCAAACAGCCCGCCGTCTTGCAAAACGACCGCCAACTTGTGCTGAGCGCCTGCCAAAGACATGCGCTTGATGGCGGCATGGGTCAGCGGTGATTCG
>RGCL01000186.1 GCA_009919175.1 Betaproteobacteria bacterium | reverse complement strand
GTTGAACGCGCTGCGATACAGCGTCGCATCCATTTCATCGGCCACCTGCTCCAGCCTGCCTTTGAGCACAGCGAGTGTCACGGGATCGAGTTGCGACATGGGGATCCTTGATGGGTGATTCATGACAAGGTGGGAGAACTGGCTTCAGACTCTCCGAGGGACATGGGGCGGTGCCTTTGCTGTTTCAGCAAATTCAGTAAGCCACCTGCACGCACCATGTCCAACAAAAAATCCGGTATGGGTGAGCACCTCAATATCTCACCTGTTACACGATGCACCTGTTGTCCATCAAAACGAAGGGTCTCGCCTTCTTGCAGATTCAACGCCTGCTCGCAAGTCAGCAACAACAAGCCGAGGTTGAAGGCGTTGCGAAAGAACAAGCCACTGAACGAAGGTGCAATCACCGCCCTGATGCCCAAATGAAGCAGAGCCCCCGCGGCTTGTTCGCGCGAAGATCCAATGCCAAAGTTGGCGCCCGCCACCAACACATCGCCAGGGCGCACAGTGGCTGCAAACTCAGGGCGAACCGACTCCAGGCAGTGCTGGGCAATGACCTCAATACCGTGCTGCATATAGGCCCCCGGCGCAAGTACATCGGTGTCTATGTCGGCGCCCACCCGCCACACCTTGGCTTGATCAAAGGTCAGTCGGGACATCACAGCATCTGCCGAACATCGCTGATACGGCCACGCATGGCCGATGCCGCCACTGTCCACGGCGACGCCAAATACACTTGCACGCTGGCAGGGCCCATGCGGGCTTTGAAGTTGCGCGCCGTGCTGGAGATGACAGTCTTGTTCTCGGCAAAGGTACCGCCGTAGCCGGCGCATGCCCCGCAGGTATTGGGCAGCACCTGTGCGCCGGCATCACGCAAGATCTGCATCACCCCCTCTTGCTCGGCCTGTGCCTGGTCGCGGGCACTGGCTGGGGCCACCATCAACTGAACACGCGCATCGACGCGGAATCCTTTCAAGACAGTGGCAGCTGCGCGCAAGTCTTCCAGCTTGGCACCGGTGCATGCTCCGATGTAGGCGATATCGATGGGCGTGTTGAGGTATTCATCCACCGGCCGGGTATTCGCCGGGCTGTGCGGGGCAGCGACCTGCGGACTCAGTGCATTCGCATCAAAGTCAGTGGTTTCACACGCAGCACCTTCGTCCGTCTGCCATGACTCCGCCTCGTGCAGGTACTCGTCAGCCACACCCACACTGCGTAGGTAGTCTGTGGTCACCTGGTCGGCTGCGATGAGACCCACCTGCGCTCCTAACTCGGCACTCATGTTGGACAGCGTCATGCGCTCTTGCATACCCAGGGCTTTGACCGCAGGGCCGGCAAACTCGATGGCCTGGTATTG
>RGCL01000185.1 GCA_009919175.1 Betaproteobacteria bacterium | reverse complement strand
ATGCCCAGCTGCGACTGTGCATCCGCACAGGCCTGGCTCAGGCCCTCGATCACAGCGCCCATGGGCACGCCACGCGAATACAGAAAACGCTCGTAGTGCATGCCCTTGAGCGGGCTGGTGGGCGCGAGATGCTCGAACAAATGCCCCAGCACGGTGAGCTCAACATGCTTGAAGCCCATGTACGGACCGTTCCAATCGGGCCCGAGTTCGAAGCAACTGTTGTAGCACTCGGGCGTATGACGCGGGCTGAAGGTATTGGCCGTGGAGCCGCAGTAATAGCCTATGCGTGAAGCCACCAGCATATAAGTGCGATAGTCGGCGCCCATGCCGCCGTAGCGAGTGGGCACGCACAAGCCCAGAAAACCCATTTTTCGCAGGTCGTTCCAGTTCTCAGTGGGGAATATGGCTTCCCGGTCGTGTTTGAAAGCCCTTTGTGCCCAGGTGGGCCCCACCTCATCGACCATGGCAATCAGTCGTTTTTGTCCGTCGGTCAGTGGGAGTCCTGAGGCCAGTGTGTTTTCATCGGCCGATTGGGCATAGGTTCGGAGGTATTCGGTATCCATGGGTCTATGGTAACTGCCATCCCATCTCCAACCAATGTCCGAAGTCTGGTTTAAACGGCCAGGCCAGATTCAATACCGGGGTTTGTGGCCTAAACACATTCTCGGTCAGGTGGTCTAGCCAAGAACCCTCGGCGCCCCAAGCCTGTAACCAATCTTGTGCCCGGGGGGCGAGGAGGTCGATGCCGCAAGAGGATCGCCAGGCGGGCGGGGCGGTGTCCATCCCACGCAGCGGGCCCGAGTAGCGGTCATGGACACTGCCCCAGGCGACATGGCTCAAACGGGTTTTGACCCGTTCAATGCGTTGCCGAACCAGTTCCGGGGCCTGCATGAACCGCAGTTGGCCCAGCACATTGTCAAACCAGTACAGGCTTTCTTGATCAATTCGCAGCCATTCAGACTCGTGCTCCCAGGCGTCACCGACAAAATGGTGCACCATGACCCCGGCATGGCGCAGTGCCCGGCCATGACGCCAATCAAACAGACGGCCTGCCCATGGGTCGATGTCCCAGGTTTCCACCCTTTTGAACCGGCCCAGCCATTCCCGACTGAGCATCCAGCCTGCACTCGGTCCGATCAAGACCAGTCGGTCAGCGCTGGGGCTTTGTTGTACCCATTCGTCATGCATGGCCTGCATCACAGGGCGCCAGGCGTTTTGGCTGCGCCAGGCCCTGGCATGCCACCACCATCCGCCAGTGGGATTGGTCCATTTCGGGGCAAGCGTGGGCATGAGGCAGGTCAGGCTTGGGCAGCCGGTCGACGCCCGTATATGCTCCAGCCATCCATATGGACCACCACCTCGTCGCGTTGGTTGATGCCTT
>RGCL01000184.1 GCA_009919175.1 Betaproteobacteria bacterium | reverse complement strand
GTCATGATGCCGTTGATCATGCCGCCCCAGCTGGGAGCGAGCAGCACCAACGAAAAGAGCATGCCGATCGACTGCGCCCAATCGGGCAGCGCCGTGTAATGCAAGTGGTGCGGGCCAGCCCACATGTAGGTGAAGATCAAGGCCCAAAAGTGAACAATGGACAACCGGTAGCTGTACACCGGGCGTTCGGCCTGTTTGGGGATGTAGTAATACATCATCCCCAAGAACCCCGCCGTCAGAAAGAAGCCCACGGCGTTGTGCCCGTACCACCACTGCACCATGGCGTCTTGCACACCCGCGTACACCGAGTAGCTCTTGGTGAGTGACACCGGGATTTCCGCGCTGTTGACAATGTGCAGCAACGCCACTGCAATGATGAAGGCGCCAAAGAACCAGTTGGCCACATAGATGTGACGGACCTTGCGCGTGCCCACCGTGCCAAAAAACACCACGGCATAGGCCACCCACACCACGGCAATGAGGAGGTCGATGGGCCACTCCAACTCTGCATATTCCTTGCCCGTGGTCATGCCCAGAGGCAAGGACACCGCCGCCAACACAATGACGAGCTGCCACCCCAAGAAAGTGAACATGGCCAAACCGGGGGCAAACAACCGGGTTTGACCGGTTCGTTGAACCACGTGATAAGAGGTGGCGAACAGGGCGCACCCGCCGAATGCAAAGATCACCGCGTTGGTGTGCAATGGACGAAGGCGTCCGTAACTCAACCAGGGGATGCCGAAATTCAATTCGGGCCATGCCAATTGGGCTGCAATGAAGACGCCCACCAGCATCCCCACCACGCCCCACAACACCGCCGCCAATGAAAACAGCCGTACGACGTTGTCCTCATAGGTCATGGACCCACCCGCTGGGGCCTTCTCATCTGGGCTCATGGAACTCCCTCTCCGGCATGCCGGCCGTTATTCACAACCGGAATTATTGAGGGCGATTTCTGGAGTCTCCTTGATCTTCGTCAAGTGCAGCCCCGTCTGGCTGCAGTGGTTGCCGGCCTTCCTGTTCCAAATCTTCAAATTGCCCTGAATGAACCGCCCAACCGAACACCGCCACGATGCCCAGCACCAGCACGGCTGACAGCGGGATCAAGAGAAAGAGGATGTCCATGCGAAGGGCATTTTAGTTCAATAAAATAACTATCTACCCGATGCGCTCTGCGTCATGGCGCAGCGAGCAGCGCCGAGGGCAAGCGCCCTGCCCTTTGCGCGTTGAGAACCACCCATGTGGAACTGGCGGCCATGCCCAAACCCGCTGCCCATGGCGGCAGCCAACCCACCAACGCCAAGGGGATGCAGGCCAGGTTGTAACCCAGGGCCCACCACAGATTTTGCTTCGCGATGCGCAACGCACGCCGAGCCCCGGCAATGGCCCAGGCCACTCC
>RGCL01000183.1 GCA_009919175.1 Betaproteobacteria bacterium | reverse complement strand
CCTTCACCAATGCCAGTGCGGCACGGGCTCGCGTGGTTGACTTCAGCACACCCTTGATTCGACTGGAGTTGGGGTTGCTGGTCGGACCAAGGTCTTCGGTCGAGTCGTTCAATCAGGTGGACCAGGTGGGCTTGCGTGTGGGGGTCACACAGGGCAGTTCATCGCAGGCGGTCTTGCGTCAGCGCTTCAAGCACGCCGAGGTAGTGCCTGTGGTGTCGCTGGCGGCAGCGCGGCAAGGCTTGCAGTCCGGTGAGCTCGATGTTTTTGCCACCAACAAAGGCATTTTGTTTGAAATGAAGCAGCAACTGCCTGGATTCAGGGTGCTGGAGGATCGGTGGGGCCTGGAGCAATTGGCGATGGCTATTCCACAAGGCCGAACATCGGGTTTGAGCTTTCTGCAGAACTGGGTCAACCATGAATTGCCTCCTGGCACGGTCGCCCACATGGCCTCACGGGCTGGGCTGCAGGGCATGGCCAAGGATTGAGTTGCGCAGTGCGCCTCACTGGGTCAGGCGGGCTCTGAATTCCCGTGGGGAGATGCCGGCGTCCCGTGTGAACACCCGGGTGAAATACGCCGGATCGGCATAACCCAGCGCATACGCAATGGTGGAGATGCTGAGGTGGGTATAAGCCAGGTGTCGCCTGGCCTCGCGCATGGTGCGTGCCTCGATGAGTGCCGAGGCTGGCGCGCCCGTGGCAGCTCGTGTGACCCGTGTGAGGTGCGTGGTGGTCACCGACAGTATCCGCGCGTAATCCGACACACGCCAGTGCTCCAGGTAGTGTTCATCGATCAACTGTCGAAAGCGTTGCACCAAACGGGATTCGCTGGCAGCGGAGGTGTTGGCATCGGACTCTGCCAGTGTTCGCGCCACATGACCGAGGAGGGTGGCACTCAAGCCGCGCAACATCAGGGCGCGCGCCGGTGAGCTGCCTTGAAACTCTTGCCAGATCTGTGCCATGAGCGTGGCGAACAAGGCTGATCCCTCCAGCACGCAACATGCCGAAAGCGATTGCCGCACATCGCCCACATGCGCCAGGATTTCGTCCAGCAGCTCGTCTGCCAAGGTAACCACCCAACCCTGTGTGTTGTGCTCGAAGCGAAAGGCATGAACATGACCCGGCGGGACGTTCACCACACTGCCAGCCCGCAATTCAGTGGTGTGATCATCCAGGTGTGCCCAGCCGCCGCCCGCTTGCACCAGCAAGACCTGGTGCAAGCGGGCGTGTCGGTGCGGGGCGAGTTCCCAATCGTGCAAGACTGATCGCTCGGCGATGGTTTCGCAATGCATCACATCGGGCAAGTGCAAGGACTCACCAAAGAGGCTGTACGACTGAATGGACGGGGCGGTCGGGGTGAGCGGAGCCATGTTCGAAATGTACAAGTTTTGGTTGAATTCCGCTATTCCTGG
>RGCL01000182.1 GCA_009919175.1 Betaproteobacteria bacterium | reverse complement strand
GCCTTGCAGCCAGCCCATGTGGCGCAGGCCATCTTCCACGCTGTGGTCGCGCACATAGTGCAGCACTTGCTTGGTGCCCCAAATCGCCACTGGGGGTTTGCTGGCGATTTCTTTGGCCGCTTGCAAGGCGGCTGCAACGCAGGCCTCGTGGGTGGGCAAGACCTCGTTGATCAGGCCCCAGGCCAAGGCCTTCTCGGCGCTCAGCCGCCGGCCTGTGTAAGCCAGTTCCTTGACCAGGGTCATGGGCAGCAATTTGGGCAAGCGCTGCAAGGTGCCCACATCGGCCACCATGCCGATGTTGATTTCCTGAATGCAGAAAAACGCATCGGCGCTGCAATAGCGCAAACAGCCGGTGGTCACCAGGTCCACCGCGCCGCCAATGCAGCCGCCCTGGATGGCGAAGATCACGGGCATGCGCAAGGCCTCGATCAGGCTGAAGGTGTCTTGTAAATCGGTGAGCAAGTCAAACACAGCCGAGCGACCCTCGGCGCTTTGATCGTCCATGGCAATGGCGCCGCCAAAGGTGGACAAGTCCATGCCGGCGCTGAAGTGCTTGCCCGTGCTGGAGATGACCACCGCCCTGGCCCAGCCCGACTCATGCAACTGGGTGAGGTGGTCGTGCAACTCGCGCCAGAACTGGGGGTGCATGGTGTTCATGGCCTCGGGCCGGTTGAGCACCAGGTGCGCAATCTGGCCGTCGCGGCTGAGGGCAAAGCAGGGGCTGGCGTTCATGGTCTTGGCTCAGGCCTGGGGAAAGGTGCCAGGCAGGAGGATGCTGGCATCGACCTCGGACATCTTTGTTCTGCCGCAAAAGGCCATCGACAAGTCCAGCTCCTTGTGGATGATCTCCAGCGCCTTGGTCACGCCAGCTTGCCCCATGGCGCCCAGCCCATACAGGAATGCACGGCCGATGTAGACCCCTTTGGCGCCCAAGGCCACCGCACGCAAGACATCCTGGCCACTGCGAATGCCACCGTCCATGTGGACCTCGATGTGCTGACCAACGGCTTTGACGATGGCAGGTAGGGCCTCGATGCTGCTTTGTGCGCCATCGAGTTGCCGCCCGCCATGGTTGGACACGATGAGCGCGTCGGCGCCGGAGTCCACTGCCCGCTGGGCGTCTTCGACATCCTGAATGCCTTTGAGGATGAGCTTGCCGCCCCAGCGTTCCTTGATCCACTGCACATCGCCCCAGTTCAAGGCGGGATCAAACTGCTTGGCCGTCCATTCGCTGAGCGACCCCATGTTGTCCACGCCCGAGACATGGCCCACGATGTTGCCGAACTCGCGCCGGGAGGTGCCCAGCATGCCCATGCACCAACGCGGTTTGGTGGCCATGTTGAGCAGATTGGCCAGGGTGAGTTTGGGTGGTGCGGACAAGCCGTTTTTCAGATCCTTGTGGCGTTGCCC
>RGCL01000181.1 GCA_009919175.1 Betaproteobacteria bacterium | reverse complement strand
TTCAAAAATGCGCAAGGCAAAAACGAATGGGTGCACACCCTCAATGGCTCGGGTTTGGCCGTGGGCCGGGCCTTGGTCGCTGTGCTCGAAAACTACCAACAAGCCGATGGCTCTGTGCGCGTTCCCGACGTTTTACAACCCTACCTCGGGGGCCTGAAAACCCTTGCACCCTGAAAGCCCGCCCATGAAACTCACCTCAACCATTTCTGCGCTGGCTTTGTGCTTGCTGGCCGCTTGCAACACCACGCCCATGGGGGCCGATGGCGGGCCTGCTGCATTGCCCATCCAAGAGTTGATCGGGCAAACCCAATTGCCCCCAGGCAGTCGGGTCATCCATGAGCAGTCGCTGATCTTGGGCGCTGGTGACAACTGGGTCGGCCGCTTGGCCTTGGACGTGGGCCGCGACACCAGCCCTGCCTACAACTTCTTTTTGGACCAGTACCAGCGCAATGGTTGGAGTTTGATATCGGCCAGCCGTGGAAAAACCAGCTTGCTGGTTTTCACCAAACCGGATCGCAGCGCCACCATTGAGTTGTCTGAAAGCAGCGTGCTCGCTGGCTCCAATTTGGTCATGACCATCACCCCGCGCAGCGCCAACACCCCCCCTGCAACGCGGCCCAGCGGACCCACCGGGTCCGCGCCCGCAGCACCGGCCACACCCGCCAGGCCTTGAACCACAGGGCCAGCCTGGGGCCTGTGAGGCAGGGGCGCTGATAGAATTCAAGCCTCGACACCCGGAGAGATGGCAGAGTGGTCGAATGCGCCGGACTCGAAATCCGGTATACGGTTTTTGCCGTATCGAGGGTTCGAATCCCTCTCTCTCCGCCAGAACAAGTCCTGCTAACTCGCTCAGCCGGGTTGTCAGGCGCTCAGAGCCCCGCAGCACGCGGGGCCTTTTTGCTTTGGGCTCCTGACTGACCTTATCGCCACGCACCCTCGAAACCCGTCTCAAACTCCGTTTCGTCTCAGGACCTCCTGACTTTTTGTCCGTGGTACGGCAGGAGGGGGTAGGCGAAAAATCGTGGTTTTGGTGCCGTACTGATTAGCAAAACAGTAAGCTCAAAATCAAAAGATCGCAAATACCATCGCTCAGATCTAAGTCCTCTTGATTTCTACTACTTGAAAGGTCTTCGAAGAACTGCCGGCGAGATGCAGAGCAACTTCATCCCCAACAACAGCGCCAAGTAGCGCTTGAGCAAGTGGGCGACTTTCGTGAACAATGCCGTTCGAAAAGTCGTCTTTCCCACTAGTGATCTGGACAGTCAGCACATCGTTCGGTTTGGCAAGATCCACGTAGCGAACCACGTCGCCCACTTCAATTTCGAGATCGTCATCTGTGTCGATCAGGACTGAACTAACAGCCTCACGATCCATCTCTGCTTGAGCAGCGTTCTTGGCTGACTCCACTTCTTGAG
>RGCL01000019.1 GCA_009919175.1 Betaproteobacteria bacterium | reverse complement strand
ATCATTGCGGCATGGGCTAGCGGTATACCACACAACGACGCAGACAGTAACGAACTCAAGCTACCACGAGCAGATAAATACTATCCTGAGATAGATGTGGCGAGTGGTTACGCTGATGTAGAAGTTGCATGGCACTTGATTCCCAAGGCGCACGAATGATAAGACCCTCACTAGAACCTATGCCCACACCAAGTGTCACAGCTTGGCGTGTTCCCATGTGGGTAGAGGAAGGGGACTACACGGTGCATTTGAGTGAGCGGCACATACGCATATACGACGAGAACACGCTACCAGACTTCATCAAGGCAAGCATGTCAATGATTAACGCATTCCCATTCAAGCCTGGTCCGGCGATGTGCTCAATGAGCGGGGCCAGCGCGAGGTGTTTTGCGGACTCACCGGCATCATCTGGTTGCACCGCAAGATGCAGGATGCGTTTTTCCTCATCATTGGCTCGCGCACCTGCGCCCACCTCATGCAATCGGCTGCGGGCGTGATGATTTTTGCCGAGCCCCGATTTGGCACTGCCATCATTGGGGAGCGGGACCTGGCCGGCCTTGCCGATGCCCACGAGGAGCTCGACCGCGTGGCCAGCGAGGTGCTGGCTTGCCGCCCCAACATCCGGACCCTCTTTCTGGTGGGCTCTTGCCCTTCAGAGGTCATCAAACTGGATTTGGAGCGGGCCGCGCAACGCCTCAATCAGCGCTGGCATCCCCAGGTCAAGGTGCTCAACTATTCAGGCAGCGGCATCGAGACCACCTTCACCCAGGGTGAGGACGCCTGCTTGCAAGCGCTGGTGCCTCACCTGCCCCTGAGCGCCAAAGCGCCTGCACAGTTGTTGGTGGTGGGCACCGTGGCCGATGTGGTCGAAGACCAGTTCAGCCAGTTGTTCAAGTCCATGGGTCTGAACAACGTGGCCTTCTTCCCGCCCCGGCGCAGCGCCGAATTGCCGGCCATTGGACCGGGCACGCGCTTTGTGCTGGCACAGCCTTTTTTGTCCGACACGGCCCGCGCCTTGCAAGCCATGGGCATGGAGTGCATCAGTGCCCCCTTCCCCTTGGGCGTGCAAGGCACCACAGGCTGGCTCAAAGCCATTGCCCACAGCTTTGGCATCGACGAGCAACGGGTCGAATCGGTGATCGCGGCGCCCAAAGCCAGAGCCCTCAAGGCGCTGGAGGCGCACCGCGCAGCCCTGGCCAACAAGCGCATCTTCTTCTTCCCGGATTCGCAACTTGAAATTCCCCTGGCCTGTTTTGTTCACCACGAGTTGGGCATGACGCTCACCGAGGTGGGCACGCCCTACCTCAATCGCCAGCTGATGGCCCACGACCTTGCCCGCCTGCCCGCCAACACCACGCTCAGCGAAGGCCAGGATGTGGACAAGCAATTGCAGCGCTGCCAGCAGGCCGAACCCGACCTGGTGGTCTGCGGTCTGGGTCTGGCCAACCCCCTCGAAGCCCAGGGCGTGGCGACCAAGTGGTCCATCGAGCTGGTGTTTTCTCCCATTCATGGCTATGAACAGGCAGGCGACCTTGCGGCCTTGTTCCATCGCCCCCTCAAACGCCGCCAACTCATTGGCCAAAGAAAGGGGGAACTCGCATGGAACTGACCCTGTGGACGTATGAAGGCCCACCCCATGTCGGGGCCATGCGCGTGGCCACGGCGCTCAAGGACGTGCACTACCTCTTGCACGCCCCTCAGGGCGACACCTATGCGGATTTGCTCTTCACCATGATCGAGCGTCGCGGCCACCGCCCGCCGGTGACCTACACCACCTTTCAGGCGCGTGACCTCGGCGGTGACACCGCCTCCCTCTTCCAGACGGCAGCCCGCGATGCCGTGGCCCGCCACCAGCCCGCTGCCTTGCTGGTGGGTGCCTCGTGCACTGCCGAATTGCTGCAAGACGACCCGGCTGGCCTCACGCAAGCCATGCACCTGGACATCCCTGTGATTGGCCTGGAGCTGCCCTCCTACCAGCGCAAGGAAAACTGGGGCGCTGCAGAAACCTTTTATCAACTGGTTCGGCAATTGCCAGGCCTTGAGCGACGTGCAGAAGGCGCGCCCCAGGCAAGCCGGCCCAGTTGCAACCTGCTTGGTCCCACGGCCCTGGGCTTTCGCCACCGCGACGACGTGCTGGAGATCACCCGCTTGCTGGCCTCCCTGGGCGTTGATGTGAATGTGGTGGCGCCCCTGGGCGCCTCGGTCGATGATTTGCGCCGATTGCCCCTGGCCGACTTCAATGTGTTGCTCTACCCCGAGGTGGGCCATTCGGTGGCTGACTGGTTGCAACGCCAGCATGGCATGCCCTGTGTGCGCACCATTCCCATAGGCTGGCGCGCCACCGACCAATTTGTTCGCGAGGTGTGCGAACTCGCTGGTGTGCCGCTGCCCGATCGCAGCGCCTCGCGTGCCCGCTGGTGGAGCGAGTCGGTGGATGCCCATTACCTCACCGGCAAGCGTGTCTTCGTGTTTGGCGATGCCACCCATGCCATCGCAGCAGCCCAAGTGGCAGCCCACGAAATGGGCTTCGAAGTCGTGGGCCTGGGCAGCTACAGCCGCGAATTCGCCCGCGAGGTGCGCGCGCAGGCGCAGGCGCTGGGCCTGCAAGCGCTCATCACCGACAACTACCACGAGGTGCAAACCCAGATCCAGGCCTTGCAGCCCGAGTTGATCCTGGGCACGCAAATGGAGCGCCACATCGCCAAGCGGCTGGGCATTCCCTGCGCCGTCATCTCCTCCCCCGTGCATGTGCAGGACTTTCCGGCACGGCATTCGCCACAAATGGGGGACGAAGGCGCCAACGTCTTGTTTGACACCTGGATCCATCCGCTCATGATGGGTCTGGAAGAACACTTGCTGGGCATGTTCCGTGAGGACTTTGAATTCCACGGTGATGCCTCTCCTTCACACCTGGGCCACGGGCACACGGCACCCCCTGGCATCACGGTCGATACCCAGTCCCCATCCACCGACAACCACTGGACCACCGAAGCCGAGGCAGAACTGCGAAAGATCCCCTTCTTTGTTCGCGGCAAGGCAAAGCGCAACACCGAGCGCTATGCCAGCGAACTGGGGCTCAGCCCCATCACCGTGGAGACCCTCTACGATGCCAAGGCCCACTTCAGTCGCTAAGGGCGCTGCGCCCTTGCGCATGGTGTTGCTCACCATGGACCACCATTTGGCCAGCGCTGCGGCGCGGGCCATGAAGCAGCTTCACCGCGAAATGCCCACCCTGGAATTGAGCGTGCACACCGCATCGAGCTGGCGCGACGACCAGGCCGCCCTTGCACGCTGCCGCGACGACATTGCCCAGGCTCACCTCATCGTGGCCAGCATGCTGTTCATGGAAGATCACTTCATCCCTGTGCTGGCCGATTTGCAAGCGCGGCGCAACGAATGCGACGCCATGGTCTGCATCATGTCTGCCCCCGAGGTCATGCGACTGGTTCGCATGGGTCGCTATGTGGGGGGCGAGGAAAGCACGGGCCTCTTGGCCTTGCTGCGCCGCTTCAAACCGGGCGCGCGCCGCAACAACGGCAAACCGCATAACCAGCAAACCGCCGGGGCCAAGCAAATGGCCATGTTGCGCCGCTTGCCCAGCCTCTTGCGCTTTGTGCCAGGTACGGCGCAAGACCTGCGCGTGTTCTTTCTGGTCATGCGCTACTGGCTCGCGGGCTCGGAAGACAACCTGGCCAACCTGATTCGCATGCTGGTCCAGCGCTATGCCCAGGGTCCGCGTGCCGCACTCGCGCAATCGCTCAAGGTGGGCGACCCCATCGAATACCCCGAGGTGGGTCTCTATCACCCCCAACTCAAACCAAGGCTCACCGACCGCTTGCAGGATTTGCCAGGCTTCAAAGGCAAGGCGGTGGCCAGCCAGGCCACGGTGGGCGTCTTGCTGCTGCGCTCATACTTGCTCAGCGGCAACACCGCGCATTACGACGCCGTCATCGAGCAACTGGAGTCGCGGGGCCTGCGCGTGATCCCCGCCTTTGCCAGCGGTCTGGATGCACGCGCTGCCGTTGACCAGTTCTTTGTCCACAACGGTGAATCGCGCATCGATGCCCTGGTCTCTCTCACTGGCTTTTCGCTGGTGGGCGGCCCCGCCTACAACAATGCCGAAGCAGCCGAGTTGAGTTTGCGCAACCTGGATGTGCCCTACCTCACGGCCCATCCTCTTGAATTCCAGACCTTGCCCGAATGGGCTGCTTCGAATCGAGGTCTGTTGCCCGTGGAGAGCACCATCATGGTGGCCATCCCCGAGCTCGACGGCGCCACATCGCCCATGGTGTTTGGCGGCCGTGCGGGGGCCGCGGGTGAAACCTGCACCGGGTGTTCACGAGCCTGCCGATTTGAAAACGCCAACCAGCACAACGACATGTTTGCCTGTGCCGAGCGCTCAGCCGCCCTGGCCGAGCGTGTGCTGACCTGGACTCGCCTGCGCAAGACCGCACGCCAGGATCGTCGCCTGGCCATCGTGCTCTTTAACTTCCCGCCGCATTCGGGCAATGTGGGCACCGCCGCCTTTTTGTCGGTGTTCGAGTCCTTGCACCACACCTTGAAAGCCCTGTCGCAAGCCGGCTGGCGTGTGGACATCCCTTCGAGCGTGGACGAGTTGCGCGAGCGCATCCTGGGGGGCAATGCCAGCACACAGGGCACGCCTGCCCATGTGCATGCCCGCATCCCCGTGGCCGATCACATCGAGCGCGAGGTGCACCTGGCTGAAATCGAAGCCGAATGGGGACCTGCACCCGGTGACCAACTCACCGATGGCCAGCACCTGCTGGTGCAAGGCGTTCAGCTGGGCGAGATCTTGGTGGCCGTGCAACCCGGCATGGGCTACGAAGGCGACCCCATGCGCCTGATGTTCGAGCGGGGATGCGCACCCACCCATGCCTTCAGCGCCTTTTACCGATACCTGCGCGAGGACTTTGCAGCTCACGCCATCCTTCACTTTGGCACGCACGGCGCGCTCGAGTTCATGCCCGGCAAGCAAACTGCTCTCTCGGCCAAATGCTGGCCCGAGCGACTCCTTGGCGCTGTGCCCCACGTGTACCTTTACGCTGCCAACAACCCTTCAGAGGGCGCCTTGGCCAAACGCCGCTCGGGGGCAACCCTGGTGAGCCACCTCACCCCGGCGATCACCGAGGCAGGCCTCTACAAAGAACTCGAAGACATGCGCCAGTTGCTCGACCGTTGGCGCAGCCCCGATTGCAGCGAACTGGAGCGGCAGGAGCTGCCTCAGCAACTGGTGGACCTGGCCAAGGTCATCGAGTTGCAAGCCCCCGAGCACGCCAGCGATTTGTCGCCACAAGCATGGCAGGCCTGGACTGTGGATGTGCAAGCCCAGCTCCTGGAGTTGTCCTACACCCTCATCCCCGATGGCCTGCACGTGGTGGGCCGCTCACCCAGCCCCACCGAGCGCTTGCAAACCCTCAAGGCCATGGCACAGGCCATGGACATGAAGCAGCCCGAATGGGTGGAGCGCATTGTGGAAGTGGGCACCGGCCTGATGAAGCTGCCAGGATTTCAACAGTTGAGCGAGTCCGAGCGCAAAGCCTTGACCCAACTTGCCCAGGCGCACGAACACCTCATGGGCCAGGGCGAACTGCAAGGTTTGTTGCGCGCCCTGGATGGCCGCTACATCAGCCCTGCACCGGGAGGCGACTTGCTGCGCAATCCCGAGATGCTGCCCACAGGCCGCAACCTGCACGGCATGGACCCCTTTCGCATGCCCTCCAACCATGCCGTCAAGGACGGTGCCCTGCAAGCCGAGCGCCTGCTGGCGCGGCACCGCGAGGACACGGGCGAATGGCCCGAGACCGTTGCCATGGTGCTGTGGGGCACGGACAACCTCAAAAGCGAAGGCGGACCCTTGTCACAGGCATTGGCCCTCATGGGTGCCAAGCCGCGCTTTGACAACTACGGACGCCTGGCTGGCGCTGAACTCATTCCCCTGGCGCAACTGGGACGCCCCCGCATTGATGTGGTGATCACGCTCTCGGGCATCTTCCGCGACCTGCTGCCCATGCAAATCCGCTTGCTGGCCCAGGCCGCACAACTCGCTGCCAGTGCCGACGAAGACCCCGACCAGAACTTTGTGCGCCGCCATGCCCTGGCGTTCATGCAAGCCAACGACTGTGACATGGACACGGCTTCGCTGCGCGTCTTTGGCAATGCCGAAGGGGCCTATGGTTCGAATGTGAATCACCTCATCGACAGCGGCTGCTGGAACGACGAGGACGAACTGGGCAACGCCTTCACCCAGCGCAAGGGCTTTGCCTACGACACCCATGGCAAACCCCAGCGCCACAATGCCTTGCTGGCTCATACCCTGGCCAGTGTCTCGCTCACCTACCAGAACATCGATTCGGTGGAACTCGGCGTGACCAGCATCGACACCTACTTCGATACCCTGGGTGGCATCAGCCGTGCAGTGTGGCAAGCGCGTCAGGCGAACAACCCGCAAGACACCGAGATGCCCCCGGTCTACATCGGCGACCAGACCCAAAGCGCAGGCGTGGTTCGCACCCTGAGCGAGCAAGTCTCCCTGGAAACACGCACCCGCATGCTCAACCCCAAGTGGCATGAAAGCATGTTGCAACACGGCTATGAGGGCGTGCGCCACATCGAGGCTCACCTCACCAACACCCTGGGCTGGTCAGCCACCACGGGTCAAGTCAAACCCTGGGTCTACCAGCAACTCGCTGAGACCTTCATCCTTGATCCGCAAATGAGGGCGCGCATGGCCGCCCTCAACCCAGCGGCATCCTCCAAATTTGCAAACCGATTGCTTGAAGCCTCTCGCAGGCGCTTTTGGCAACCCGATGAGCAAACGCTGCAGGCCTTGCAATTGGCCGGAGCAGAGCTCGAAGACCGCCTGGAAGGCATTCAAGAAGGACTGGCCGCATGAACGATCGATTTGTTGAAACCACCCGAGTGCCCGTATCGAGCATTCGCAAAGGCACCGATGGCGAGGGCAGTGTGCAAGTGCACATGGATCCCACGGTGCAAATCGGGCAAGCCAAAGTCTTTGCGGTCTACGGCAAAGGCGGCATTGGCAAAAGCACGACCTCCTCCAACCTCTCCGTGGCTTTCAGCAAGCTCGGCAAACGGGTGCTGCAAATCGGTTGCGACCCCAAGCACGATTCCACCTTCACCCTGACCAAAAAGCTCATGCCCACGGTCATCGACGCACTCGAAACCGTGGACTTCCATGCCGAGGAGTTGCGCCTAGAAGACTTTGTCTTCCAGGGCTACAACGGCGTGATGTGTGTGGAAGCCGGTGGCCCGCCCGCTGGCACCGGATGCGGCGGCTATGTGGTGGGGCAAACCGTCAAGCTGCTCAAGGAACACCACTTGCTCGAAGACACCGATGTGGTGATTTTTGATGTGCTGGGCGACGTGGTGTGCGGAGGCTTTGCCGCCCCCTTGCAACACGCAGACCGCGCCGTCATCGTCACGGCCAACGACTTTGATTCCATCTTCGCCATGAACCGCATCGTTCAGGCCATTGGGGCCAAAGCCAAGAACTACAAGGTGCGACTGGGCGGCGTGGTGGCCAACCGCAGCGATGCCACCGACCAGATCGACAAGTTCAACCAGCGCGTGGGTCTGGAGACCCTGGCGCACTTCCCGCTGCTCGACGAAATCCGTCGCAGCCGCCTCAACAAATGCACCTTGTTTGAACTCGAGGCCACGCCCGCTGTGGCTGCCGTTCAGCAGGAATACCTCAAGCTCGCCGCCAAGCTGTGGGCCGGCACCGATCCCATCGAGGTCAGCGCGATGAAGGACCGGGACATTTTTGATTTGTTGGGATTCGATTGATGTGGCAGGCCACCTACGAACAACGGCGTGAGGAAATCGCCGAATACTTTGACCGCACAGCGGCCAAGGCCTGGGCGCGGCTGACTTCCAATGAGCCCCTGGGGCGCATTCGTCAGACGGTTCGCGAAGGCCGCGACCAGATGCGCGAAGTCTTGTTGTCCTGGCTACCGCACGATCTGCACGGGCGACGCATCCTGGACGCCGGGTGCGGTACTGGGGCCTTGGCCCAGGAAGCGGCCCGTCGTGGCGCACACGTGGTGGCCATTGACCTCTCCCCTACCCTGGTGGATCTGGCCCGTGAACGTCTGGTCAGCACCCACCCCGAGTTGGCTCACCGCATTGAATTTGCCAGTGCCGACATGCTCGACCCTGCCTGGGGCGAGTTCGATCACGTGGTGGCCATGGATTCGCTCATTCACTACCAGCGTCACGACATCGTGCAGGCCTTGCATGGCCTGAGCGCCAGGTGCCGCCACTCCATGGTCTTCACCATTGCGCCGCGCACGCCCCTGTTGGCTGCCATGCACCGTGTGGGGCGGATGTTCCCGCGCAGCGACCGCTCGCCCAGCCTGGAGCCCATCGACCCTCACCGACTGGACATGGATTTGAAAACCGGCCTGCACAGCCCCGACTGGCAGCGTGCGCGCATGCAGCGCGTCAAGCGCGGCTTCTACATCTCCCAGGCCATGGAGTTGCGTCGATGAAAAAGGCCATGTCCGTCAACATCCCTGTGCCGCAATGGATTCGCGCACTGGGTGTTCGCGTCATGCCTTTTGCCGATGTGGCGTCCACCGATTGGCCCGTGTCGCGCCTGGTTCGCCTCTCGCTCTTTCAGTGGGGCATTGGCCTGGTCACCGCCTTGCTGGTGGGCACGCTCAACCGGGTGATGATTCTGGAGCTGCAAGTGCCCGCGTGGTGGGTCGCCCTCTCGGTGGCCTTGCCCATGGTGTTCGCACCGCTTCGGGCCTTGATTGGCGACCGCAGCGACACCCACCCCTCGGCATTGGGCTTGCGTCGCATCCCCTACCTGTGGATGGGCAGCCTTTTGCTGTTTGCGGGTCTGGCCATCCTGCCCTTTGCCTTGCTCTTGCTCTCTGAAGGCGATGGCCATGGCTTGTGGCTGGGTCGCCTGGGCGCGGGGCTGGCCTTTTTGCTCATTGGCGCGGGGATTCAAATCACCCAAACCGCCGGCATGGCCCTGGCCAACGATGTGATGGCTGAAGACAAGCGCCCACGCATGGTGGCCCTGCTCTACGCCATGCTGCTGATCGGCCTCATCTGCGGCAGCGCCGTTTATGGCTGGCTGTTGCAGGACTTCAGCCCCAAGCGGCTCATCCAGGTCATTCAAGGCACCGCCCTCACCGTGGTGGTGGTCAACCTGGTGTCCATGTGGAAGCAAGAGGCCCGCAGTGCCAAGCGCGGTCCACGCCAAACCGGCGGCTTTGGTCTGCGTTGGCAACGCCTCATGGCCGAGCCCCACATGCGGCGCTTTTTGTGGACGGTGGCGCTGGGCACCATGGCCTTTGGCATGCAGGATGTGATCCTCGAACCCTATGGCGGTGCGGTCCTGCACCTGAGCGTGGGCGACACGAGCTGGCTCACCGGGCAAACCGCCTTGGGCAGCCTGGTGGCCTTCAGCCTGAGCGCACATTGGCTCAGCAAAGGGCTTCACGCCTGCCGCCTCTCTGCACTGGGTCTGATCGTGGGCATGCTGGCTTTTCCCTGCGTGATTTTTTCCGCGCCGCTGGACGCCGCCTGGATGTTCCAGCTGGGCGCGATGCTGATTGGATTTGGGGGTGGCCTCTTTGCCGTGGGCATGCTGGTCACGGCCATGGAGTTTGGCGATGCCACGCTCAGCGGCCTGGTCATTGGCGCCTGGGGTGCCGTGCAAGCCACCGCCAGTGGCGTGGCCATGGCGCTGGGTGGGGGCTTGCGCGATGCCGTTGACAGCCTGGCCATGTCGGGTCAACTGGGCGAGGTGCTGCAGTCCCCCGTCACGGGCTACAGCTTTGTCTATCACTTGGAACTGTATTTGTTGTTTGTGGTGTTGGTGGCTCTGGGCCCCATGCTCAGAAAACCCAGCGGGACACAACACAAACGATCTCACCGTTTTGGCCTGGCCGAGTTGCCGGGCTGAAGCTTTTTGTCCCATTCATCAAGGAGAAAGATCATGGGAACTGGAGCGATCACGCAATACATCGATGTTGCGCAACTCGTGCTTTATATGTTTTGGCTGTTTTTCTTTGGCCTGGTGTACTACCTGGTGCGTGAGAACCACCGCGAGGGGTACCCCATGGACAACGGACGCGACGAAGGTGGCCCCCGCATCGAGGGCTGGCCACCAGTGCCCGCTTCCAAGTCCTATCTGCATGAGGACGGCCATGTGACCCTCAGCCCCGACCCCGATCGTCCCGATGGCGTGCATCGCAGCCAACCCGCACATGGCTGGAATGGCGCACCGCTGGACCCGGTGGGCAACCCGCTCACCGCAGGCGTGGGACCCGGCGCCTGGGCGCAACGGGCTGATGTGCCCGATCGCACCCACCACGGCGATGTCAAGATCGTGCCGCTTCGGGTGGCCAATGATCACGGGGTGTCCCACCGCGATGTGGATCCTCGCGGCTTGCCTGTTTGGGGCGCAGACCACGAAGAGGCTGGCAAAGTGGTGGACCTGTGGGTGGACCGCTCCGAGATGATGTTTCGCTACATCGAAATGAGCTTGCCCGATGGCTCACGCCGCCTGGTGCCCATGACCTTTGCACGCATCAAGCGCGACGGCGTCCATGTGCATGCCCTGCTCGCGCACCAGTTCTCGGACGTGCCGGTGACCCGTTCACCCGAGCAAGTCACCTTCCTGGAGGAAGAAAAGATTTGTGCGGTCTACGGTGCGGGCACGCTCTACGCCACCCCAGATCGCATGGAGCCCCTGGCGTGAAAGCCATCCACGAACATGAATGGGAGGCAGCCCCTGGGTTGCCCGAAGCCCTGCCACCGGGTGAAACCTTGCTCTGGCAAGGTCGCCCCGATGTGTGGCGTCTGGCCATCGATGCGTTTCATGTGCGCAAGATCGCGCTCTATTTCGTGGTTTTGCTGGCCTGGCAACAACTCAGCCTCATGAGCGATGGCCTGCCCTGGGCAGACCGCTTGCTGGTGCTCTTGCAGTCGTTCACCCTGGCCCTCATTCCCTTGTGCCTGCTGGGCATGGCGGCGTGGTGGGCAGCCAGCACCACGCTGTATTCGGTGACGGACAAGCGCGTGATCATGCGCATTGGCATCGTGCTGAGCCTGACCCTGAACCTGCCCTTTCGACGGCTGCGCGCGGCCGACCTCAAGCTGAGCCAGGATGGTCACGGCGACATTGCCCTGGCCTTGCCCGACACCGATCGCATTGGCTGGTTCCATTTGTGGCCGCACCAACGGGCCTGGCATGTGCGCCACCCCCAACCCACGCTGCGTGCCGTGCCCCGCGCACAGGAAGTGGGCGATCTGATTCGCAAGCATTGGCAACTGGCGCATGCCGATGCCCACCTGCGCCTGCGTGAGCCCACAGCTCAAACGGGCAGCACCACTTGGCCAGGCGACCACGAACAGGTGGTGGCATGAGCGACTCCAACACCTTGCCCAAGACCCGATTCAACCCCGTGGCTTTGGCAGGGCTGTTGCTGGTCCTCATCGTGGGCATGATCGCCATGGGCAAACACCAGCGCGACGAAGCCCCCCATGTGGCCATCGAGGTGCGCCAGGAGCGCGCCTTGCATTTTTCAGACGGACCCCAGGGCGAGGTGCTGGTCATCGACGCCCGTCAGAACGAAACCATCGATGCCTTGTACGGCGAGCAAGGCTTTTTGCGGCAAACCCTCAGGGCTTTGGTGCGTGAGCGGCTGCGCCGAGGCCTGGATCAAAGCGAGCCCTTTTGGCTGCAACAGCTGCACAACCACCACCTCGCCCTGTTTGACCCGGTGACCCAGACCCGCATTGACCTCATGGCCTTTGGCCCGAGCAACAGCCAGGTGTTTGCACGCTGGCTGGATTCCCCCTCCCAACCTTGATCGAGAGTGCCCCATGAACATGTCCACCACCATTGAATCTGTTGACGACGCGAACTCGCGCGCGGTGCAAAGCCATGTCCTGAGCCCGCGCTTTTACACCACCGACTTTGCCGCCATGGACCGCATTGATGTCTCGGCTGTGCGCGAGGAGTGGGATGCCGTGATGCAAGAGTACGAAGGGGACAACAACCACGACCACTTTCAGCGTGACGCCGAATTTGCCCAGGAACTCGCGCAATCCCAAGCCCAGTGGACACCGGAGTTGAAGCAGGAGTTGCTGGACTTTTTCGTGAGCTCCCTCACCTCGGAGTTCTCCGGTTGCATCCTCTACAACGAGATCCGCAAGAACGTCAACAACCCCGACATCAAGCAACTCATGACCTTCATGGCGCGCGATGAGTCGCGCCATGCCGGCTTCATCAACCAGTCGCTGCGTGACTTCAACCTGGGCATTGATCTGGGGCAACTCAAGCGCACCAAGGCCTACACCTACTTCAAGCCCAAATACATCATGTATGCCACCTACCTGTCTGAAAAGATTGGCTATGCGCGCTACATCACGATTTACCGTCAACTCGAGCGCCATCCCGAATTGCGCTTTCATCCCATCTTTCGCTGGTTTGAACGCTGGTGCAATGACGAGTACCGCCATGGCGAATCTTTTGCCCTGATCATGCGGGCCAACCCCCACCTGTTGAGCGGCCTCAACCTGCTGTGGATCCGCTTCTTCCTGCTGGCCGTCTACGCCACCATGTATGTGCGCGACCACCGCCGCCCCATTCTTCACCATGCCATGGGGCTGGATTCGACGCAGTACGACTACAAGGTCTTTCAAATCACCAACGACATCACCCGCCAGGTCTTCCCCATCGCCCTGGACATCGATCACCCTGCGTTCCGTGCAGGGCTGTCGCACCTGGTCACCATTGCCGAAGCCTTTGATCAAGCCAAGGCCAAAAAAGGCCTGTGGGCACGGGTTCAGCAAGGCTGGCATGGCGCACGCGCAGCCGTGCAGTTCGCTCGCCTCTTTGTCTTGCCAGTCAAGTCACAAACCTTGAATGCCAAGACCATCCTGAGGCCCACATGGTGATGGACATTGCCTGGCCCATGGCAGCAGCCGTTGTGGCCTGGTGGTTGGGCACGGGCGTCATCTTGTGGCTGGATCGCCAAGGGCCGGTGGCCCTGCGCGCGGGTCTGGTGGTGTGGAGCCTGCTCTTGCTCATGGCCTTGTATGGCGCGCGCATCAGCATGACGGCCACGTCCAGCGCCCATGCCTATCTGGGATTTTTCTCGGCCATTGCCATGTGGGGTTGGCATGAGCTGGTGTTTTTGTCGGGTCGCCTCACCGGACCCCGGCGCATCGCCATGAGCGTGGGCGCCACGGGGCTGGAGCGCTTCAAGCAAGCCTTTGCCGCTGTGCTGTGGCATGAGTTGGCCCTGGTGGCCAATGCCGCCTTGCTGTGGCTGATGCAGGCACAACAACCCAATCACGTGGCCTTGTGCACCTTTGGGCTGTTGTGGTGTTTGCGCCTGGTGGCCAAACTCAATTTGTTTGTGGGTGTGCCGTTGGTGGGCGCGCAATACCTGCCCGCCCATTTGCAATACATGGCCAGTTACTTCCAGGTGGCCCAGGTGGGCTGGTGGTATCGCCTCACCTTAACGCTGGCCACTGCAGGCTGGGTGGCCCTCATCTGGCAAACCCAGGGCGCATCGGCCGCCGACTTCACGGGCTGGGTCTTGCTGTGCACGCTCTTTGGTCTTGGCATTTTGGAGATGCTGATCATGGTCCTGCCCTGGCCGGTGCAACAACTCTGGGGCTGGATGATCCGCCTGCCCGATCCCACATGAATGCCTACGCCAACGAGCACCCCCCCATCCATCAATTGCTGGACCGCGCCAATCGCCCTCAGGCGGTGGTGATTGGCACTGGCTTTGGTGGGCTGGCTGCCGCCATCCGCCTGCATCACAAAGGGTATGCGGTCAGCATGTACGAAAAGCTCGACGCACCTGGCGGGCGAGCCTATGTGCACCACCAGGACGGGTTTGCCTTCGATGCCGGCCCCACCATCATCACCGCACCCTTTTTGCTCGAAGAGCTCTGGGCCTTGTGTGGCAAGAAGCTGCAAGACGATGTGACGCTGGTGCCCATGGATCCCTTCTATCGCATCTTTTTCGACAACGGTGAGCACATCGACTTTCACCACGACCCCGAGCGCATGCGCGAGGAAGTGGCCCGACTCTCGCCCAGCGATGCAGCGGGTTATGACCGTTTTGTGCAAGTGTGCGACCGCTGCAAAACACTGGGCTTTGACGGCATGGGCACCAAGCCCTTTGACCGCCTGTGGGACTTGATTGAAGAGATTCCCGCCTTTTTGCGCATGGGCGCATGGCGCAGCCTCTATGCCCAGGTCAAACGCCATGTGCGTCACCCCAATTTGCGCGTGGCGCTGAGCTTTCATCCCCTGCTCATTGGCGGCAACCCCATGAAGGTCACCGCTGCCTATGCCCTCATCCATTCGCTGGAGCGAACCTGGGGCGTTCACTCAGCCTTGGGTGGAACGGGTGCGATTGTCAAAGGCCTGGTCAAGCTCATCGAGGGCTTGGGCATCCCCATTCACTACAACGCGCCCGTTGAACAAATCCTGGTGGAATCCGGGCGGGCCTGCGGGGTGCAGCTGACCAATGGTCAAACCCATCGTGCCGACATCGTGGTGAGCAACGCCGATGTGGCCTGGACCTACAAGCACCTCATCCCTCGTCATGCGCAATCCGCATGGACCAACTTTCATCTGGACCATGCCCATCACTCCATGGGCTTGTTTGTCTGGTACTTTGGCACCCGTCGCCGCTACGACCACCTGCCCCATCACAGCATGGTGCTGGGTCCGCGCTATGAGGGCTTGCTCAAGGACATCTTCGACCGCAAGCAACTCAGCCGCGACTTCAGCATTTACCTGCATCGCCCTACGGCCACCGACCCCAGCGTCGCCCCAGCGGGTTGCGATGCCTTTTACGCCCTGGTGCCGGTGCCCCATCTGGGCAGTGGCACCGATTGGCGATTGCAGGCCGAACCCATGCGCCAAGCCCTGCAACAGCGCTTGCACGATACCGTGCTGCCAGGGTTTGCCAACGAGATCATCACCTCGCGGCTGGCCACGCCACAGACTTTTGAGCAGCGCTTGTGGTCCCACCTGGGCGCGGGCTTTGGCCTGGAGCCCAGGCTGGTGCAAAGCGCCTGGTTTCGCCCGCACAACCGCAGCAAGTCCTTGCCCGGTCTCTTCATGGTGGGCGCAGGCACGCATCCGGGTGCTGGCGTACCCGGTGTGCTGATGTCAGCCAAAGCTTTGGAACAGGTGGTGCCCCATGTGGCCGCACGATGAACGCATGAGCCCCAACATGGACCACAGCGACTTGCAGGCCTGTGTGGCCATGATGCAAAGTGGCTCCAAGACCTTTTTTGCAGCCAGCCGCTTGCTGCCTTTGCGGGTGCGCGCGCATGCGATTGCGCTCTATGCCTTTTGCCGCGTGGCCGACGACCTCATCGATGAGCGTCCCATTGAATGGGCACCCGAGGCCGTGAGCCAGTTAAAGCACAGGCTGGATGCGATTTACCGGGGTGAACCGGGCAATGCCATTGAAGACCAGGCGTTGAGCCTGGTGGTCCAAGAGGTGGACCTACCCCGCCTTTGGCTGGATGGCCTGATCGAAGGGTTTGCCTGGGACGCCCAGGGCTTTGTGTGCGAGACCCCATCGGACTTGCACGATTACGCGGTGCGCGTTGCGGGCACAGTGGGCGCGATGATGTGCTGGATCATGGGTCAGCGCGATGCCGTGACCCTGTCCAGGGCTTGCGAGTTGGGCGTGGCCATGCAACTGACCAACATCGCGCGCGACATTGGCGAGGATGCCCGCAAGGGTCGCGTCTATGTGCCGCGCGAGTGGTTCAAACAAGAAGGGTTGGATGTGGAGGCGTGGCTGCGTGAGCCTGTCTTCACACCACAAGTGGCCAGGCTCACCGAGCGTCTGCTGGACCATGCCGACACCTTGTACGCACAGGCGCAGGCGGGCATTGCCTCATTGCCGCCTGATTGCAGGGCTGCCATTCATGCGGCCAACCTGATTTATGCAGAGATCGGTCACCAGTTGCGGCGGGAAGGATTGGATTCGGTGAACCACAGGACCGTGGTGAGCACCTCGCGCAAGATGGTGCTCCTGCTCAAGGCCTGGACCCATTCAGCCTGGATTTGCATGGAGGACAACCCGGCCGCCACCTTGGCCGAGATCGAGCCCATGATCACGCCCTGTGTGGGCGCAGGGGTTGGCAAGGGTCGTTATGTGAGGCCTCAGCGCAGTTTGGTCCAGCGCGTGAACTGGGTGATGAACCTCATCGACAAGCGCGAGCACCTGCGACGTGGGCGTCCGTTCAGCGGCGTCGGTTGAGCCAGTTGGCCACCATGAAGAGGGCAAACACCACGTAGATCATGATGAAGATGTGTTTGAGTTCCATGCTGCTTCCTTGTTGATCAATGTGAATCCCGAATTTGCGAGCCGTTGTGCATCAAACCATGCATGGCCGCCAGTGTGATGAGAAGCATCAACACTTCGATGCTATAGACGACGGAATAACCCGTCCATGAACTGGTCATGGCGGCCACCGCATCGCGCATCACACCACCCAGGGCCAAGGCCAGACCTGCAGCGGTGGCTTGCACCGCGCCCCAGGCACCCAATGCCAACCCCACCTCATGGCGCTGGCTGCGCTGCATGGTAGCGGTGAGCGTGCCGTGACCAAACAGACCTGCCCCCAATCCAATGAGTGCCACGCCAGCCACAAAGCAGGCCGTCATCCCCAGAGGCTGAGCCAGGATGACCAGCACAAAACCGGGCACACCAATCCATGCGCCCCAGCCCGCAAGTCGAATCGCGTCCACCCCCTGACTCAACACACGCGAGGCCCAGACAAAGCCCAAGAGACTGCCCATGGCCAAGGTGGCGCTCAGGTAGGTTGTGGCCGACACATCCAGACCGAGGATCTCGCCGCCATAGGGCTCGAGCAAGACATCTTCCATGGTGAAGGCCATGGTGCCCAGACCCAGGATGAGCAAGTGGCGCAAGGCATGCGGACCTTGAATGAAGCAGGCCCAGGCTTGCTTGAAATCAGGATCGCTCACCTCAGCCTGAGGGCGACGCGTGCGCGAGCGGGCCTCTTGCTTCCACACGGCCACCACGTTGAGCACCAGCGTGAGGATGGCTGCGCCCTGAATGACCTGGATGAGACGACCCGGCGAGAAATCAGCCAGCACATCGCCAAACACCAAGGCACTGCCAATCATGCCCACGAGCATCATCACGTATAAAAAACCCACCACCCTGGGCATCTTCTCCGGGGTGGACAAATCGGTGGCCAGGGCCAGGCCAGCGGTTTGCACCGTGTGCATGCCCACGCCCACCAACAAAAACGATAAAGCCCCTGCAAAATGACCCACCCACATGGGCGCGTCCGATGACTGTCCCAGACCGGCCAGGACCAGCAAGGCAAAAGGCATGATGGCAAAGCCACCAAACTGCAACAAGGTGCCCATCCACACGTAGGGCACTCGGCGCCATCCCAATTCAGATCGGTGGTGGTCGCTGCGAAAGCCCACCAAGGCCCTGAAGGGCGCAAACAACAAGGGCATGGCCACCATCACCGACACCAGTGAGGCGCTGACCTTGAGCTCCACAATCATCACGCGGTTGAGCGTGCCCACCAACAACACAAGGGCCATGCCCACCGACACCTGAAAGAGCGACAAGCGCAATAGCCTTGGCAAGGGCAAGTCCTCGCTCACGGCATCCACAAAGGGCATGAAGCGAAGCCCCCACTGGAGCCATCGGGCTGTTCCTACGCGTGCACGGTCCATGGTGAAAGCGCTTTCAAAGATCGATTCAAAAAGCCGAGCAGGCTGCAAGGTCTGCTCGGCTGGGTACACCCAAACGATTTATTTTTTGGGTGGATCTGCCGCAGGGGCTGTCGCCACCACGGTTTTGCCTGCCCCGCCATTGAGGAAGGCCTTGACCCAGGTGGTGTTGGTCACCAGAGCCAAGTGAACGCAGAAAGAACCGACCGCCACAGCGCCCAAAAAGATGGGAACGCCGACTTGCGGACGGACGACACACCAAAGTTTTCCGTAGATCATGGTGAGTTCCTTTCACTTCAGCCAGGGTGAATAGATATAAGCCAGCAGATGGGCGAGTGCGGCAATCATGCCGAAAATCTGCGTGCCTTGGATGAGATGCCGATGGATCTCTTCCGACTCGGCCTCGGTCAAACCGGTAGGCCAAACTTTGTCTTTATCAGACATGGTTTTCTCCTTGCAAGAAGACAACGTGCTCTGCCCGCACGAGGGCTTTTGAGGTCATGCAGACCTCAAAACGGGGTGCCGGTTGACGCCGCTGCGTCATGACCGCGTCTTTCTGGGCATGCGCCAGGGCAGCAGGTGCTGCACCAGGGGATGCGTCAGACGCGGGACCGACAAAGATTCGTGAAACGCGACCACCTCGTGGCCGCCGTGGGTCTGTGACACCAGACCGCGTTGATAAAAGGGCGTGTCCTCCAGGATCTGAAGGGACCGTGCTGGCGCCTCGCTGCGCACTTGCCGGGGCACGCGCCAGCGCGAGGGCGACAGCGACCAGGCTGGCACCTCGTCCAAGGTGTCGATGTCGCCATTGCTGGCATAGCGAAAGCGCAGCAAGCGATCGGGTTGATCCGAGCCATGCATGTCGTAATTGACCAGCGTGCTGCCATCGGGCAACAGGGCACGGGACCAATCCCATTGCGTGAAGCCCGCCTCGATGGGCTCGCAGCCCTGATTGGCATCGACATAGGCCTGTCCCCGCCAATTCAGATCGGGACGATGGAAGTTCACCTCGATGTGAGCCTGGGTGGCAATTGGCCCCCAGCCATGCCGCTGAGCCGCATCGAGTGCATGCACCTGGGGATGCAAGGCCTGCGGCCAGATGCGCACCTCGCCCTGAAGCACATGGGGCAGGGGCACGCCCCGCTCGTTGATTTGAAAGCGCAGGCTTTGGCCATCCCACTCGATGTGGCTGGGACCAATCTGAAACTGCGAGGCGCTGCGATGGCACAAGGCCTTGCCCCGCTCGGTCATGGCCCAGCGCTGGTGGGTGGGGTTGTAGAGCGCCACGTTGAGGGCGCAGTGATCCAGCGGATCGCCCTGCCCCGAGCGGCGCGCGCGCATGTAATAGGGCGAGAAGACGCTGCCCACGAACGCGATCAGGGTCAGGCCATATTGCCCGCAATGGCTCAGCGCGTCGACATACCACCATAGGTAGCCTCCTGTGGCCACTGGCTGGTCGAACCGAGGCTCGCCCATACGGCCTCTGCCGCACGTTGCCCCGATAGCGCCGCCATGGGAACTCCCGGTCCCGGATGGACTCCACCGCCCGCCAGATACAAACCCGGCAAGGGCGTCTTGGCCCCGGGCCTGGCGAAGATGCTCATCCAGCCGTGCGTCGCTTGCCCGTACAGGGCGCCCGCCGAGGCTGGAAAGCGATGATGAAAGTCCCTGGGATCGGTGCGCACCATGGGGTGTCCCTCGATCTGCAAGCCGTGGTGAGCCATCCGGCTGAAACTCGCTGATTGACATTGCCGCAACTCCTCTTCATCGAGTTCCTGATCACCCAAGGCAGGTGCATTGACCAAACACAACACACGCTCGCGGCGACTGGGATCGGAACTGGCCGTCGGGGTCCAGGGTCTGTCCTGTGCACACACGTACACAGTGGGATCCTGGGGCAAGCGCCCTTCTTCAAAAATGTCTTCAAACTCGCTGGCGTAGTCGTCCTGAAAGAAGACGTTGTGCCGATCCAGCTCGCAGGCACTGGCAGGGATCACGGCTGACCAGGTCAGGGCAGAGAGGGAACGCTGGGGCGCAGGCTGGGGCACGGCCTGGCGCACCTGGGCTCCCAGCAAACCCTGGCGCAAGGCCGAGGGGTCGCCGTTGAAGACCACTGCATCGGCGCTCAGGCGTTGACCATCCGAGAGGATCACCCCCTGAACCCGGTCGTTGTGCACCTCGATGCGCTCGCAACCCCGACCGAAATGACAACTCACGCCGCGCTCTTGTGCGAGTCGCAGCAAACACCGGGCCAGCGCATGCATGCCGCCGTCCACACTCCACACCCCATCCATTTCCACCTGGGCGATGAGCATGAGGGTGGCTGGTGCTTGCCAGGGCGAAGAACCACAGTAGGTGGCATAGCGGCCAAAGAGTTGTCGCAAACGAGGATGGGCAAACTCGCGTTGCAACTGTTGCCACAGGCTGCGCATGGGACCGAGCTGGGCCAAAACACCCAAGCCGGATGCACCCAGCCGCGCCGTGAAGCTCGCCAGGCGCGGTGCCTGGGCGCACATGAAGGGCTCTTGCAAGACATCGTGCAACTCGCGGCTGCGGGAGCAAAAGCGGCGGAATTGATCGGCGGCCTGTGCACCGCCAAAACGTTCCATCTCGGCTTCGCTGGCCTGGGGGTCGGCAAGCAGATCCAGCCGCTGGCCATCCGGCCAGAAGTGCCGCGCCAGCACCGACAGGGGTTGTAGTGTCAGCTCGGCATCCAGCGAGGTGCCGCACTGCTGCAGCACTTCGTCAAACACCCAGCGCATGGTCATCACCGTGGGGCCGCTGTCAATCGCCAGGCCGTCCACCGTGCGCGTGTGGATCTTGCCGCCGGCTTGCATGCTGGCTTCCACCAGGGACACATTCAGGCCGCGCTGCGCCAGGAGCAAGGCGCTCACCAGCCCAGCCACACCCGCACCCACCACCACCACGCGTGCATCAGCCATGGGCCAGCTCCAGCCATTCGGCCTGATGGTTCAGGTCCTGGTCACGCCAGCGGCCTTGCATGGCCAGCAACTGCATGCGAACAAACAGCGATTCATTGAAAAAGCCATAACGGTTGGCTGCCTCAATGGCCGAGCGGTGCGCGCCATCGTGGGCATAGTGAAGCATGTCAGCCTTGCTGTGCCACAGGCTGAAAGTGCATTGCCGCACCAGGGGCGCTTCGCCCAGACCCATGGCAATCTCGCAGCCCTGGGCTTGGTTCAGGTCGGCCTGGGCTGCAGGCGCATGTCGCCAAAAGGCCATGGCTTTCGCAGGCCGAATGCTTGCGCGCGTGAGCACGGCCATGCGCTCGGGGTGCGCCGCCAGGGTCAGCCCCTGTGAGGTCATCTGTGGGTCCGATGGGGTGACGCCCCATTCGCAGCCATCCCATTGACCCCGCACCGAATCCACGGCCATGAGGCCCACCCACGACTCGCGCGCACGCGAGCGTGACTCCTGCACATACGTGCTTTGCAGGAACTGCTGGGCATGGTCGACGTGATCAAACACCGCCATCACGCCTTGATGCGAGGCACTGGGGCGCAAGGTGAAACCGCCGCCGTGGCCACTGCCCATGATCTTGGCAAACAACAGGCCGGGATGCGCCTTGACATGGGGCGGTCCCGAGGCCAGGCGAAACCAGCCCCAGGCCTGGTGCTGGCGCAAATAATCCAGCAACACAATGACCACCACCCCAGCGAGTGGGGTGGTCACGGCTTGTGTGCCTTCGATGTTCATGCCCAGGCCGCCTCAGAGGGTGGATCTCGTCCCAAACGGCTGGCTGAGGCAGCAATCGGGTCAGGCAAGGGGTTGGTCTGCGCGCCTTGGCTGTTCTCAAGGGATTTGGGCAAGCGAAACACCACTTGCTCGACCACACCGGGCGCTTCGCGGACTTGCCCACTGGTGTAGGCACTCAAGGCCAGCACCACTTGCTGCACCAGCACCTCCGGGGTGGATGCGCCAGAGGTGACGCCAATGCTCTGTATGCCTTGCGCCCACCAGGCCGGCTCAAGCTCGGTGCGGTCCTGGACCAAGTAGGCGGGCTTGCCACAGCGCTCGGCGACTTCGCGCAAACGATTGGAGTTGGAACTGTTGCGCGCCCCCACCACCAGCACCAGGTCCACTTCCTTGGCCAGGTCGCGCACAGCGTTTTGCCGATTCTGGGTGGCATAGCAAATGCCGTCCATGTCGGGGCCGGTGACCTCGGGGTATTTCTCGTGCAAGGCTTGCAGGATGTCGCGCGTGTCGTCCATGCTCAAGGTGGTTTGGGTCACATAGGCCACGGGCGCATCGGCTGGCCAGGGCAACAGGGCCACCTCTTCCACAGACGAGACCAGATGAACCGGGCAACTCACGCTGCCCACCGTGCCTTCCACCTCTTCGTGACCAGCATGACCCACCATCACCAAATGCATGCCTTGCTTTTCAAACCGTTGCGCTTGCAGATGGACCTTGGTCACCAGCGGACAGGTGGCATCCAGGGTTTTGAGTTCGCGGCGCTTGGCCTCTAGGCGGACCTGATGCGAGACCCCATGGGCGCTGTAAATGGTGTGGGCACCTGGTGGCACTTCGCTCAGGTCATTGACAAAGATGGCGCCACGCGACTTGAGATCGGCCACCACATGGTGGTTGTGCACGATCTCGTGAAAGACATAGATGGGCGTGCCCATTTGCTTCAAGGCCAGGTCCACGATGTCGATGGCGCGCTTGACCCCTGCACAAAATCCGCGAGGGGTGGCAAGCACGATGTCCATGGGCGATCCTCGTGATCGTGGGTGGGGCTTATTTGCTGGCCACTTTGGCGTCACCACTGGGCGTGCCCTTGAGGACCGGATAGTCCTTGAGCATGGGTGCGCCGTACAAGGGCTTGTAGGCCCCCTGGTGACAGGTGCCGCAATTGACCTTGGCCACATCACCCAACTCCCCTTTGCGGTGCGCCGGGAATTCGTCGGTGAGCGGGTTCATGTGGTCCACATTGACGCTGCGCACCATGCGGATGCCATGCCAGGCAGTGACCCGCTGAGTGGGGTTGCCCTTCCACTCCTGGAAAGACCGCGTGTTGTGGCAATAGGTGCAGTTGACTCCCAGCGACTGGGACATGTGGGTCATGAGGCCATAGGTCCACTCAGCTTGCTTGATCGACTGACGATTGCCAGTGGGCAAGGCCGTGGTGGCGCCCACCCGAATGGGCTGGTCATTGAGCAAGAAGGGGGTGAAGGGGTCATAGGGCAAGGACGACCAGTTCACATCCGGATCTGGCGTGTTCTGTCCCGACTTGTCACCCAGGAAGTTGGAGCCATAAGGCTGGTCCTTCTTGGTGAACCACACCTGACTGGGGATGTTTTGACCGCGGTGACAGGTGTAGCAGGTGACACCGGTCTGGGCGACGTGGGTCTGCCAGTCTGCGTTGATGAAACGCGTCATTTCGATCATGCGTCGCGCCACACGCTTGGTGTAGAGCGAATCATCAGCGAGGTTGTTGAGGTTGTGGCAGTAGCCGCAGCCCTCCTTGGGCGAAACCCAGTTGGTCATGGACACCATGAAGGTGGCCAGTTGAGCCGCACTGAGGTCCTTGAGGACTTGCACGTTTTTATACACCTGAGAGGCTTTGGGGCCTTCGGCGGGTGGCAGGGGAATGGCAGGCGGCGCCACATTGCGCTCGGCTTGTTGCTCCAGCGTGCGCGGGTTGTACACCTGCTGCATGCCAGTGCCACGGTAGCCGTGTTGGACCACATCCACAGGAGGACGCTCGCAACCGGCCAGCAAACACGCGGCACCCGTGAGCACCAAAGAGATGAATCGTTTCATGGTTGGGCTCCTCATTTCTGGATGGCCGGGTCAATCACAGGACCAAACACTTCTGGATAGGGGGGCACCACACCGTGCTTCATCGACCAGAGATACCAGTTGTCGACCACCGTACCGGTGAGCAAGATGCCAATGCCGCCCACCAGGGGACACAGCACGGCAAACCACCAGGCCCAGCGGTGAATGGATTCCATGGTGGCGTTAAAGCCCATGGTCCAGCGCCAAAACAAAGCGGCGCGTTCGCTGGCTGTGCCGCGATCGGTGATCTGTTCGATTTCGCGCTCGCCGCCAAAGCGGGTCACTGCCAGGATCGTCGCCCCGTGCATGGCAAACAGCAGGGCAGAGCCATACAGGAACACGATGGACAAGGCATGGAAGGGGTTGTAGAACAGGTTGCCGTAGCGCAGTGAAAACGCGGCGGTCCAGTCCAGGTGCGGGAAGATGCCAAAGGGCACGGCTTCACCCCACGAGCCCATGAGCACCGGGCGGAACAAGCCCAGCACCAGGTACAGCCAGATGGCCGCGAGGAAAGCCCAGGCCACATGCGTGCCCATGCCCAGCTCGCGAGCGCGCCGGTACGTGCGCCACCACCACAGAAAGAGGGACGCCGTGAGGAACAAGCCTGCGAGCAACCACCAGCCGCCCTGGTTCATGGGCGGAAAGCTCAAGCCATAAGCAGGTGGGGGCGGCTCCAGCGAGAGCCAAAAGAGTTGGCGGATGAACTGCACAGGGTCGTAATTGACCGAGGCCAGCATGTTCATGCCGATGATGGTGGTGGCAAACAGACCGCAGATCAGTGAGGCCAGACCCAGACCGCCCAGATAAATCGGGCCGATCTGGGCATTGCCAATCCAGCCCAACCAGTAGTTGGTGATGGGCTCGCCGGTGCGCGGGCTGTTGCCGTGCCCCAGGTCAACGCCGTGATGAACGGGGCCAGTGGCCTGAACCGTGGTGAATAGGTTTTGGTATTGCGCCATTGTCTTGCTCCCAAGGTTTCAGCGAACCGGCCACTGTGACCAGATGGGCAGGTTGAGCCACCAGGTCCACCACTCGGGCCAACCTCGTGTCCAGAAAGGTCCACTGAGCACAATGCACAGGGCACTGAAGAGAACGGCAGCCAAGGCCAAAAACAGACCGAGTCGGTGAATGCCCAAGGTGCCAATCGAATAACCAATCGTGTCGCGGAAGAAGGTGTCTTCGTGCTCAGGGGTCTTGACCGTCTGTCCCGCCTTGGGGTTGGTGGACGACAGGATCAAGGCGCCGTGCAGCGACAGTGCAAAGGTGCTTGCAAAAAAGAAGCTCACGCCCAGCATGTGTGCGGGGTTGTAGTGAAAGTGCAGGTACTGATAGCCCACGTTGGACACCCAGTCCAGGTGGCTGTAGATGCCGTAGGGGAATGCGTGTCCCCATGCGCCAAGCAGCACGGGACGCACGACTTGCAAGGTGACATAGGCCAGGATGGCCACGCTGAAGGCCACGGGCACATGCAAGCCCATGCCCAGCTTGCGACAGATCTCAACCTCTCGCAAAGCCCACGAGCCAAAAGCGCCGATGGCGCACACGGTGATGAATTGCCACAGGCCCCCTTCCATCATGGGTGCGAGTCGCAAGCCCCATTTGAGGTCAGGTGGCGCAATATTGATTTGCCACAGGTTCCAAGTCGGTCCCTGTGAGGCACCCCACAAAATCAGTGCAGTGCCCAAAAAGGTAAAGAAGACGGTGGTGACACCGAAAAATCCCACGTAGAAAGGGCCGACCCAAAAGTCGAACAAATCGCCGCCCAGCAGCGTTCCACCGCGCACCCGGTATTTACGTTCAAAGTTCAACATGGCCATGACATGCCCTCCCACTGAATATGTCGAATCACACAGCGCCGCGCCGGGTCACCTTCGCCCAGAGGCGGCGTCTGTGTGGTCCTTTGCTGCCTCAAGACTTTTCGGCAGGCATCGGACTGTTTTGCACGGAAGCCGTCTGGGTCTTTTTCGCCCCATCAAGCCAGTTGAATTTGTTGGTGCTCAACAGAATGAGGTGAATCATTGCTGCGAGGCCAAACAGGAAAATGCCCTGGACCACCATGGCCCTGAGCGGGTCATAAAGACGCCAAATTCGCCACATGTTTCTCTCCTAGATGATTTGTGACATGAGTGTGTAGACCGCTGTCTTCACGCCCTGGACCATTGACGTTGATCCTTCTGCACCTGGCAGGAGTGATCGCCAATCCGAGCCGACAAGTCGGGCCAGAAGGGCCAACACAAACAGCAGGCCAAATGAAATCAAGAAAATGACCCTGAAGGCCATGGAATCACCAGCCGACTCGCGGTGGTGGTTGCTCACAGATTGGGCGTGGGGCATGACGGTCTCCTAGATGGTTGATGTGTGACTCAGAACCAGGGACGCCATGCCCAGACCAAGACGTGTGCGACAACGGCGACAGCCGCGAACCCCACAAAGCCCTGCATCCAATAGGTATGGAACTCCTGAGCCTCTTCGTCGGTTAACCCTGAAATGGATCGATTCGACATGGTTGCTCCTTCTCTCTAAGGCCTTGCGGCCCTCTTTGCGCTCGGCCCGCGCAATTGGGCAGTTGGGGCGACATGCCTCAACATCCTTGTCCCGACCGATCCCCTGATCCCAGACGGTTGATGACACACTGCGAGTCGTTGGTTGTGACTCATCTCATGCCCATCTTTTGACTTGCAAATTCGACGTGTCGGGGCTGAACTTCCTCATCCCCTTGTTCACGCGAAAACTCTTCGGCCTGGTCGCGCAACAACTTGGCCGCTGAAATCTGAACCAGCACCGGCTGCTTGGAGACCAGCTTGTTGAGCAGGGTCTGCGCAGCGTCTTCCCAAGGCAGGGCATGACCCAGCCGGGTGCGGGTGGCTTCCACTTGATCCATCTCGGAGCCCAGGGGCAGGATGTGAAACAGTGAATCGAACAAGGCGTTGCAGACCTCCTGAATCAGATAGGTCGCTCCGCTATAGCCCATGAAGGGGGTGCCGGTGTGGCGGCGAATGATGCTGCCCGGGAAGGATGCGGGGATGTACGCCGTCTTCAAGGGGCTGTTGCCTGCGCGCTCGCTCAGGTACATGCGCTCGTTGTAGCTGCCAAACATGATCAGGGGCGGCTGCTGGTGGCACAGCTTGCGGATCATCTGGTTGTCGGTCTTTTGACCGGGCCGCCTGGGGATGCTGAAACGGCACGGCAAACCCATTTCCATTTCCAGGAAGTGGCGAATGCCCCGCTCGTGGGTCTCGCAGGCCACCACGGCAAAGCTGGCGGTGGGGAAGAAGTCCTGGGTGACCGAACGCCACAAATCCCAAATGGGCTTGAGCGTGGTTTGGCGCTCCTGTGCGATGAAGGGCTCGGGATCCAGACCCAGCAACTCGCCCAGGGTGCGCAGGAACTGGGTGGTGGTGTGCATGCCGATGGGCGCTTGCAGGTAAGGCCGCTCGAGCGCCTCGCACAACATGCGGCCGTATTCACGGTACATGCAGATGTTGACGTCGGCCTTGGCCAGCTTGGGCACGTCTTCGAGCTCCATGCCCATGGGGAAGACCAGGTTGATGTCGGCTCCGAGGCCCTTGACCAGGCGCTGGATCTCGGCGAGGTCACTGGGCGTGTTGAACATGCCATAGCAGGGACCGATGATGTTGACCAATGGCCGCTCACCCGGCTTGCGGTCTTCTGGCTTTTTGGCGGCGGGGATCTTTTTGGGTCCGTATTGCGTCCACAGCCAGTACATGGCGCGGTTGGCGCTTTGCCACTGGTCTTCGTCAATGGTGCGCGGCAAAAAGCGCATGAGCTTGGTGCCCTCGGGGGTCACGCCACCGCCAATCATCTCGGCAATCGATCCCGTGACGACCACGGCGGGCTTTTTGGGGTCGAGCGTGGCGTGGGCGCGCTTCATCGAAACTTCGGTGCCTTCGCGTCCGAGCTGCTCTTCCGCCAGACCCGTCACCACAATGGGCAACTCGTGCGGGGGCAAGCCATCGGTGTAGTGCAAGACGCTGGTCACCGGCAGGTTTTCGCAACCCACAGGTCCATCGATCACCACTTGCAGGCCTTTGATGGCCGTGAAGACATAAACCGCACCCCAGTAACCACCGGCGCGGTCGTGATCGATGACAAATGGCATGCTGCTCATGTGGTGACCCCATCAAAAAAGCCGTGCATCTGGTCCATGCGCTCACGGTTGGCCATGGCGGCTCGCACCACGTCAACCAGTGAACTCATGCCCGGCACCCCCAGCAAAGGGCGAGCGGAGATGAGGTTGGTGAAATAGAGCGCTGGCAAACGCATTTCCTTGGCGCGCTGAACCACGGGGGTGGTTCCAATCACCAGATCGGGGCCATGCTCGTGCATGGCTTGAAGGTCTTGCTCGAGCGTGGCGCGGAACTGCACCTGCACACCGCGTGCGCGCAGCCACTCGGCGTCGTGCGCGTTCCAGGGTGTGGACGGGCAAGCCGAGCCCACGTAGCGCACGTCAGCACCGCAATCGATGAGCAAGCGCGCCACCAGCAATTCGGACCCTTCGTAACCGCTCAGGGTGATGCGGCCATGGATGCGCTGCTCGTTGAGCAAGGTGCGCATGGGGGCAAGCACGGCATTGCGCGCCTTGTCCACCAGCTCGCGGGGCAGCCCCATGGATTGGCCCAGTGAGAGCAACCAGTCTTGCGTGCCCTCAATGCCCACAGGCGCCGAGCCCACAATGGGCTTGCCCACATCGGCCAAGGTGCGCAGGCTGGCGGTGTAAAACGGATGGATCGCGGCCACGGCAGCACCGTCTAAGGCGACATAGAGCTCGCGCCATTCGCGCGTGGGCAGCACCGCACCCACGCCCAGCCCCATGGGCGCAATGAGTTGCGCCACGGAAACCGGGTCAGCAGGGAACATCTCGCCCACCAGCGTGATCGAGGGACGCTCGCGGCGCGTGTCACGCGGCGCTGGCACCGGGCCGTGCCGCACTTCGGCGCGGGCGTAATCGAGCATGGCACCGGTGAGCACATCCTTGGCTTCGGCGTGGGTGGGTACACCAAAGCCGGGGACATCGATGCCAATGATGCGCACGCCGTTGATTTCCTTGGGCAGCAACTGCAAGGGCACACCGCTGGCGGTGGGTACGCACAGGTTGATCACCACCACAGCATCGACATGCTCGGGGTTGGCCTGGGCAATCACGGCCTCGCGGATGTCTTCGAACAACTTGCCCGTGACCAGGGTCTCGGAGTTGAAGGGCACATACCCCACGCTGCGCCGTGCGCCATAAAAATGCGAGGTGAAGGTCAGGCCATACACACAGCAGGCTGAGCCGCTCAGGATGGTGGCCGTGCGGCGCATGCGCAAGCCCACACGCAAAGACCCAAATGCGGGACACATGCTTTGCGGCTGGTCGTGAGGGCCTTGGCCTTCGCCTCTGGGATAGTCGCGTGCGAGCTGGTCGAGCAACTCGGACTTGCCGGCTTGCTTGGCCGCTTGCGCCAGGGTGCCCGAGGGCGCATGGCATCCCTCCTGGGCCACTGGGGGCGTGGACACAGACTGAATGGGGATGGTGCGTGCGTTCATGCTCAGGCTTCCTGGTAGATGACCTCGAAACTGGGCTTGGGCTCGGGGGTGCGACCCAACATGTCTGTCTCGTTGGCAGGCAGCAACTTCACATCGCGACCCACGGCTTCGGAGCTGAACAAGCCGAGCAATTCGTCTTGCGTTTGGGGTTTGGGTTGCAGAGGCGGCGCAATCGCCACCTGTTCGGACAGGCCTTCAAAGAGAGGTCCCCACTCACCACCGGGCTTGCCGATGATGTCGTAGCTTGCGCTCTTGCGGCGAATGTCTTCATGCGCCGGAATGGCAGCGAGCACGGGGATGCCGGCGTTGCTGGCAAAGGCTTTGGCCTCGCCAGTGCCGTCGTCCTTGTTGATGACCATGCCGGCCACGCCCACATTGCCGCCGAGCTGGCGAAAGTACTGCACAGCCGAGCACACGTTGTTGGCCACATAGAGGGACTGCAAATCATTGCTGGCCACCACGATGACCTTTTGGCACATGTCGCGGGCAATCGGCAGACCAAAACCACCGCAGACCACGTCGCCCAGGAAGTCGAGCAGCACGAAATCGAAGCCCCAGTCGTGAAAGCCGAGCTTCTCCAGCGTCTCAAAGCCGTGGATGATGCCGCGACCGCCGCAGCCACGACCCACCTCAGGGCCGCCGAGCTCCATGGCGTAGACGCCATCGCGCTTGAAACACACATCGCCAATCTTGACTTCCTCACCCGCGAGTTTTTTGCGCGATGAGGTTTCGATGATGGTGGGGCAGGACTTGCCACCAAACAGCAAGCTGGTGGTGTCGCTCTTGGGATCGCAACCAATCAGCAACACCTTGCGGCCTTGCTGCGCCATCATGTAACTGAGGTTGGCGAGGGTGAAGCTCTTGCCGATCCCGCCTTTGCCATAAATGGCAATGATTTGGGTTTCTTTGGTGGTGCTCATGCGTGAGTTCTCCAGTCGATGACCATCTTGAGACAGCTGCGGTCAGTGAAAGCCAACTCATACGCTTCATGCGCCTGGGTTGGGGTGGCTTGGTGCGTGACCAAATCGGCAATGGACAGGCGGCCTGTTTCCACCAGGGCTTTGACGGCCAGCAAATCGGCCCGCTTCCATTCGGCCGCCAGGCGCATGCGCATCTCCCGCATGAAGGCGGGCGCAAACGCAAAGCGGATGTCTTGCTTGTAAAAACCAGCCAGCACGATCTCGCCACCCGGATGCAGGCGCTGAATCAGGCTGTTGAGCAACTCGGCGTCGCCGCTCACGTCATAGATGTGGCGGTAGTCACGGCGCGGATCGTCCTCGGGGTGCATCACGTGATAGCCGACGGCGCCCTTGGAGCGCTCGGCATCGACTTCCCACACCGTGGGCGGCTCAGCGCCAGCGGCCACGGTCATGCGAGCGAGCAAACGACCCATCACACCATGACCCACGATGAGGTCGGGCGGCGCATGGGGGGCATGTTGGCCGCCACCAGAGACGCTGTGATAGGCCGTGGCGGCCAGTGCAAACAGCACGGCATCGCGACCCAGGGCTTCGTCCACGGGCACGACCTTCTGGTGATCAGCATGCAAGCGCTTGGCCGATGCGCCAAAGAGGCTGTGCACGCCTTGCCAGCAACGGGTCCCAGGCACAAACACCCGCTGGCCAATGGCCATGTCCACATCGTTGGCCACCCGGGTCACACGACCCACGGCCTCATAGCCGGGCACCAGGGGGTAACCCATGCCGGGAAAGCTGGGCATGGTGCCGTCCCACAACAAGCGCTCTGTGCCGGTACTGATGCCGCTGTGCTCAATGTCCACCTCCACCTGACCCAGGCCCAATTCGGGCAGATCAAGGCGACCCAACCGCACTTGGCGCGGTTGATCAAAGAGGATGGCTTCAGTTTTCATATTTATCTGACATTGATATGTGTCAATCTAACTTTACTTGTCGAATTAAATACTGGGGTAAACCCTAGTTTTGTCGACAAAATCACGTGGGCATGGATGGACATGCCGGTTCGGACATGCTTGACCCGATCAAACCCGGCCTGCTTGAGCAGTCGCTCGTAGTCCAGGGGGCTGCGCAAGCGGCCATCGCCCATGGCCATGAGGTAGAAGTGGAAGTAGGCACTGGCGTTGGCCTGATCGAGCTCGGCAATGGCCATGGGCTCGGCGAGCAGCAGCTGCCCCCCCACGGGCAAGGCCTCCCAGGCTTTGCGCAGCAAGTCGGCCACCACTTCGTCGCTGTGGTCATGACCAATGCGCACCAGGGTGATGAGGTCAGCGCCTCGCGGCAAGGGGTCGGTTTTGAAGCTGCCGGCATGGCACTCAAAGCGCCCACCCAGCCCTGCTTGCTGCAAGCGCTCAGAGGCAAGCGCCACCACCGGCGGCAAATCGAACAATTGCAAACGCAGCTGGGGATATTGCTGCCCCACCCGCGTCATCAGGCGACCCATGCCACAGCCCACATCCATCACGCACTGGTGTTGGCCAAAGCGGTGACCCGCGAGCACCTCTTCCACCACAAACACCTGGGACAAATCCATGAGTTCGCTGTAGCGCTGGCTTTGCTGGGACGACGGTGCAGCACGCTCGCTCATGCCCTCCACATAGGGCCAGAATTCGTGCATGTGACCCCCGCGCTGGCGCAGGAACACCTCGGGCTCGGCGAGGTCCTGGTAGAGCAACTGGTTGTGTTCCACCATGGCCTGCAGGCCGGGATGCGAGAGCAAGGGCAAGGCCAGGGCAGCGAGTTCGTATGCGCCGTCCCGACGGCGCTGGATCAGCCCCAGCGATTGCGCAGCGCCCAGCAAGGGCACGAGGCGCGACTCGGGCACCTGAACCTGCTGGGCCAAGGCCTTGGCACTCAGGGCGTCATGGGCCAGACGCTCGAACACTTTGAGCCGCACACACGCCACCAGCACCTGGGTGTTGGCAAAGCCGCTCATGAGGTCATAGAGGCGCGCCGTGCGGCGGCGCGTGACCCAGCGCGTGAGGGGATTGCTTCGAAGGAATGGATAGAGCTGCGGGTCACTCAGTCGCCGCTCCACACGCTGCCACGAACGCTGTCCCCAGTCGCCCAGCCAACGCCAAGGCGCAAGGGTCACCACGCTCAGGCGCTCCTCATGCCCAGGCTCGCGTGACGCGACCCGCGCTCGGGAGAACTGGCCCAGATGGGCAAGTGGCGTGCATGGTCAATCAGCTCGGCAGGAATGAGGCGCTGCGACTCCAGTCGCACCAGTTGCTGAAGCAACTCGCGACAGGGGCAGGCCGGCACCGATGCCACTGCGCGGTCCATGAGCTGGTTGAAATAGGCCAGCCCATCGGTCAAGCCCAATTCGTGCATGACATTGGGGCGACCCAGCAGCGCGTCCTGTCCACCGGGCTTACCCAGCCATTGCGGATCGGCAATCACATCGCGGATGTCGTCGGCGGCCTGATAGGCCAGCCCCAGGCAATCGCCCAACTCATCCCAGGTGTCGGGGTCGCGACCGCAGGCGAGCGCACCCGCGCGCACAGCCGCCAGGAACAAAGAGCCCGTTTTGGCCCGCTGGTAGGTGGTGAGCTCGGCGGTGTTCTCGCACTCCCAAGCCTGGCCTGCAACCAGGCCACGCGGCACGCCCACGGCGGCACTGAGGTTTTGCAGCAAGGCCAACACCCGACGGGGGTGTTTGGAGGGGGCATTCATGAGCACATCGAAAGCCATGACGATGAGGGCATCGCCGGTGAGCAAGGCCAGGGATTCCCCATGCGCCTTGTGCACCGAAGGGCGGCCACGGCGCGTGTCGGCATTGTCAAAAGCGGGCATGTCGTCGTGCACCAGCGAGGCGCAGTGCATGAGCTCGATGGCGGCGGCGGCGGCATCGGTGAGCGCCTGCTCCTCTTCCGAGCAAGCCATGGCCACGGCAATGCACAACTGGGGGCGGATGCGCGCGCCACCTGAAAACAGGGCATCGCGCATGGCCGCGATCAGGCGCGGCGGGGCGCCTTGGCCACTGGCGGCGTCAAAGGCTTTGATGAGGGACTTCTCAGCCCGTGCTAGCAGTTCCATGGCCTACCCCTTTGTCAACTTGGACTGACATCTAGATGTGTCAATATACCTAAAACCTTAGGAATGTCAATCCGAAATGACAGGTGGGTTTGGGGACAGGTGGCCAGGGTTTAGACTTGGTTCATGTCTACATCTGGCCTCATCTTGCTGGGTCACGGTGCTCGAGATGAGCGCTGGAAGCAGCCCATGGAGCGCATCCAGGCCTTGATCACCGAGGCCCATGCCCATCTGCGTGTCGAGCTGGCCTTCCTGGACTTCCTCAGTCCTGACCTGTGCGGCGCCGTCGAGCGGCTTGTCAGCCAAGGGGTGAGTGACATTGAAGTGGTGCCCGTTTTCCTCGGTCAGGGCGGCCATGTGCGAGAGGACCTGCCCCGCTTGCTCAACGAGGCCAGGCAGCGCTTTGCTGCGGTTCGCTTAAGCGCGAAGCCAGCCGTCGGCGAGGACGCTGGCGTGTTGCTCGCGATTGCCAAATACTGCGCCGAGTAACAGCAAGGCCGGTGCATCGGTGCTGAGCCAATGGCTGGCGGCACCTTGAGCCAAGGCATCGAGGGTGATGAACAAGCGGCGCTCTTGCGCCGTGCTCACCGACTCCACGACACACACAGGCCAATCGGCAGGCCGCCCCTGTGCCAGCAGCGACTGTGCAATGCCGGCCGCTTGCCTGCGGCCCATGTAAATGGCCAAGGTATCGGCTTGGGGCAATTGGGCGAGTTGGGCCTCTTCGGCCTTGGCCAAGGTGCAAAAGGCGACGCTGCGGGCGGCACCGCGCAGGGTCAGCGACTGACCCAGACTGGCCGATGCCGCCAAGGCGGCCGTGACACCGGGCACCACCTCGTAGTCGATGCCCGCCGCTTGCAGCGCGCGGATTTCTTCGTCGGCACGGCCAAACATCATGGGGTCGCCGCCTTTGAGCCGCACCACCACCTTGTGTCGCATGGCGGCATCCACCAGGCGTTTGTTGATGAAGGTCTGGGCGCAGGAATGCTTGCCACAGCGCTTGCCCACGGCAAACAAGGTGGCTTGCTTGCACCAGGCCAGCATTTGGGGATCGACCAGGGCGTCATGCAACACCACCTGGGCTTGCTCGAGCAAGCGCTGCCCCCGCACGGTGATGAGGTCCGACGCGCCCGGCCCTGCGCCCACCAGATAAACCTTGCCGGGTGACTGAGCCGCCTTCATTCGCCCACCCTCTGAATCAGGCCGGCAGCCACGGTGTGGTGGGTGGCCTCGTCGATGAGCACAAAAGCACCCGTGAGTGCCGAGTCCTCGAAGGTGTCGGCGACGATGGGCTTTTGCAGGGTGAGGCTCACTTCGCCAATGGCATTGGTCTGCAAGGTGCTGGCACCCGTGGCCTGCGACAAGGTGGCGATGTCCAGCACGTGGTGGATGGCACTCACCTTGGCAAACACGGTTTGTGTGGTGTGCCTGAGCACGTATTTGCGTTGCAGGGACAAAGGCTCTGCATCCAGCCAGCACAGCTTGGCCACGATGTGCTTGCCCAGCGCCGGCGCGGGCTCCTCTTCGGCAACGATCATGTCGCCCCGGCTGATGTCCACGTCCTCGTTGAGGGTCAATGCCACCACCTCGCCCGCCTGGGCACTGGTGACCCCGTGCGCGAGGCCCTGGGCATCGCTCACGCCGTTCGAGCGGTGAATCTGTTGCACCGTGGCACTCAGGCCAGAGGGCAGGACGCGAACCGCTTGCCCGACGTGAATCTGACCGCTTTCGACGCGACCCAGGTAGCCACGCACATCGTCTGCGGCCGCGCCGTCTTGTCGCGCCACCCATTGCACGGGCAGACGCAGCTGGGTCAGGCGCGGGGCGGTCTGGGTGTCGAGTGACTCCAGCCAGGTGAGGAGGCTCACGCCTTGGTACCAGGGCGTGCGCTCAGACAGGCTCACCACGTTATCGCCTTGCAGGGCAGATACCGGGAAGACCTGAGGCACGGGCAAACCCAGGGTGTGGGCCAAGCCGGTCACGGCCTGGGCAATGTCGTCAAACACCTGCTGATCAAAGTCGAACAAATCCATTTTGTTCACCACCACGGCAATGTGGCGCAAGCCCAGCAGACGAACGATGGCGGCATGGCGTTTGGTCTGGCTCAGCAAGGTGGCAGGTTGGGTGCTGCGATCCACGCGGGTGGCGTCCACCAGCAGCAAGGCCACATCGGCCTGCGACGCGCCCGTGACCATGTTGCGGGTGTATTGCTCGTGACCGGGTGCATCGGCCACGATGAACTTGCGCTGGGCGGTGGCAAAGTAGCGATAGGCCACGTCGATGGTGATGCCTTGCTCGCGCTCGGCCTCCAGCCCATCGGTGAGCAAGGACAAATCCACTGCCGCATCCGAGGCGGTGGTGCGGGTGTGGCGAGTTTTGGACAAGGCCAGGAGTTGATCGCTCAGCACCGCCTTGGTGTCATAGAGCAAGCGACCAATCAGGGTGCTCTTGCCATCGTCGACGCTGCCGCAAGTGATGAAGCGCACCACACCGGGTGCATGCGGCGGATGAAAGGGGGCGTTGTCGCGGTTCATCAGAAATAGCCTTCCTTCTTGCGGCGCTCCATGGAGGCCTCGCTGGTTTGATCGTCCATGCGGGTCGCCCCACGCTCGGTGATGTCGGCCAAGGCGGTTTCGGCAATGATGGCCTCGGGGGTCTGGGCAACGCTGCTCACCGGGCAGGTGCAACTGATGTCGCCCACGGTACGAAAGCGAACGCTGAGCCATTCGCTCGCCTCGCTGGTCGACTTGGGTGTGAGGGGGGTCACGGGCACCAGCAAGCCGTTCTTGCGCACCACTTCGCGCTCGTGCGCGTAGTAGATGGACGGCAAGGCCAGTTGCTCGCGCGCGATGTACTGCCACACATCCAACTCGGTCCAGTTGGAGATGGGAAAGACGCGCATGTTTTCGCCCTTGGCAATGCGTGCGTTGTAGAGGCTCCACAGCTCAGGGCGCTGGGCTTTGGGGTCCCACTGGCCAAATTCGTCGCGGAAGGAAAAGATGCGCTCCTTGGCGCGGGCTTTTTCCTCGTCGCGGCGAGCGCCACCCATGAGGGCATCAAAGCCATGGCTGGCAATGGCTTCGAGCAAGGTGGTGGCCTGGGCGGCGTTGCGCGAGTCGGTGGGCTTTCTGAGGCGAACGGTGCCCCGGCGAATCGAATCCTCCACGCTTTCGACCACCAGGCGCACGCCGGTCTGGCGAACGGTCTCGTCGCGGAACGCAATCACCTCGGGATAGTTGTGCCCGGTATCGATGTGCAACAAGGGAAAGGGCAACTGGATGGCGCGCTGCCCCAGGCGAAAGGCTTTGCGCGCCAGGTGGAACATGACGATGGAATCTTTGCCCCCGGAAAACAGCATGGCGGGGTTGGCCGCCTGGGCCACCACCTCGCGGATGATGTAGATGGATTCGGCCTCAAGCGCATCGAGGTGATCGTTGTGGATCAAAGAGGCATTGGAGAGGATGGTGGACATGGATTCTCACTTCACGTGCAAGCCGCACTCTTTGTGGTTTTGGTTGAGCCACCACCAGCGGCCAGCGCGGACATCCTCGCTGGCACGGATGGCGCGGGTGCAGGGTTCGCAACCAATGCTGGGGTAGCCCTTGTGATGCAGGGGATGGATGGGCACGCCGTGGTGGGCGATGTAGGCCCACACCTCGTCTTCATGCCAGTCGTAAATCGGGTTGAACTTGACCAGTTGATGGCGCTCGTCAAAGGCTTCGAACTCCACCTGCGCACGGGTCACCGATTGCTCGCGGCGCATGCCCGTCACCCAGGCTGAGGCTCCTCTCAAGGCCTGCTCCAGGGGCAGGACCTTGCGCACCTGACAGCAGGCTTGGCGGGCGGTTTCGCTCTCGTAAAAACCGTCCAGGCCATGGGTGCTCACCATCTGGGCCACGGCCAGGGCATCAGGCGCAACCTGTTGGATGCGCAATCCGTAATGGTCTTGCACGGTTTGCACCATGTCGGTGGTCTGCTGATGCAAACGCCCCGTGGCCAGGGTGAAGAGGTGAATTTGGGGTGCCACGCGAGACAGCGCATCGGTGAGCACCATGTCTTCGGCGGCGAGGCTGGTCGACAAGCGTGCATCCTGGTGCGTCTTGGCGATGTGGCGCAAGCGTTGCTCCAGGGTCTGGGTGAGGTGTTCCACCTGCGATGCGGACACCGACACGGTAGGAATGCGCCAGAGGAGTTCCTGGGTCGTGCTCATGCGCGAGCCTCCCCTGCGAGGGCATGCGCAGAGCGCTGGACTGCAAGTTGCGAGCGGGATGCACGCCAGTCGCCTTGCATCTGATGGGCAAACGCATGGAATTGCACCAGGGCAGCGGCGCTGTCCTGGTCCGCACGCAGGGCAAAGCTGTCAAATCCCACCCTGGCCATGGCGCGCAACTGGTCGATGAGCACATCGCCCACAGCCCTCAATTCACCCTGCCAGCCCAGGTGGTGGCGCAACCAGGCCGCCTGGCTGTAGCCGCGTCCATCGCGAAACACGGGAAAGTCCACGGTGATGAGTGACCACCGGGGCAAGCCCTGGGCCAAGGTTTGCTCCAGCGCCAACACGTCGTCGTTCACCGTGAGCGCAATCCCCAGGCGGGCTGGAGACCAGGTGGTCTTGGCCGGGGCGTCGCTGGGCAAGGCCAGCCACACCGACAAGGGCATGAGCGCGCGCTGGGAGCCGTCAAGGCCAGCCACGTCTTGCACCAAGACCCAGTCATCGGCGGCAAAGTGGGCGTTGCCCTCACGCGGGTATGTCAAGACCTCAGACATGGGTTTCCTCCTGGCTGGCTCGGGTGGGGGTCAGGCCTGGCGAATAGACCGCCTCCTTGAAGGGCGCAGGCCCCAGTCGGCGGTACACCTCGATGAAGCGCTCGTCGATGTCGCGCTGCGACAGATAGACCGTGAGGATGCGATGCACCACCTCGGGGATGTCGTTGGCGTAAAAGGAAGGACCCATCACCTTGCCTATGGCCGCGTACTGGCCTTGCTCGCCGCCCAAGGTGACCTGATACCACTCCTCGCCGTCTTTGTCGACACCCAAAATGCCGATGTTGCCCACATGATGATGGCCACAGGAATTGATGCAGCCCGAGATGTTCAGGCTGATCTCGCCCAGGTCAAACAAGGTGTCGAGGTTGTCAAACCGCTCCTGGATGGCTTTGGCAATCGGGATGGACTTGGCATTGGCCAATGAACAGAAGTCCCCGCCTGGACAGGCAATGATGTCGGTGAGCAAGCCCAGGTTGGGCGTGGCCAGACCCAGGGCCTGAGCTGCCTGCCACAGCTCGGGCAAACGGGACTGCTCCACATCGGCCAGCACCAGGTTTTGTTCGTGGGTGGCACGCAATTCACCCCAGCTGAAGTCATCCGCCCAATCGGCCACGGCGCGCATTTGCGCCGAGGTGAGGTCGCCCGGTGCCAAACCCTGGTGCGGCTTGAGCGACAACACCACGCTGGCATAACCGTCGACGCGGTGAGCCTTGACGTTGCGCCCCAGCCAGCGCTGGAACGCGGGGCGTTGTGCCTCAGGCACAGCCTGCAGCAAGTCGGCCTCGCCAAGCCGGGGCAGGCTGCGGTAGGCCGGCGCACCAAATCCGCTGGCCACGCGGTCCCATTCAGCCTGGGTCCAGGCCTCGGGGCTGCCTTTGAGGCCCTGGTACTGCTGTTCAACCTGGCGCCCCAACTCCTCTGCCCCCAAGGCCCTGAGCAAGATCTTGATGCGGGCCTTGTAGAGGTTGTCGCGCCGACCGTGGAGGTTGTAGACCCGCAGCACGGCAGTGAGGTAATTGGGCAATTCGTGCCAGGGCAAATCGCGCTTGATCACGCTGCCCAGAATGGGCGTGCGGCCAAGGCCACCCCCCACGAGCACATCGGCCACCAGCTGGCCCTTTGCATCGCGACGCAAGTGAAGGCCCAGATCGTGGGCGGCTGTGACCACGCGGTCCTCCTGGGCTGCGTTCACGGCAATCTTGAACTTGCGCGGCAGGAACGCGAATTCGGGATGCAGCGTGGACCACTGGCGTAGCAACTCGCACACCGGGCGCGGGTCCACGATTTCGTCATGTGCCACCCCGGCAAAGGCATCGCTGGTGATGTTGCGCACGCAATTGCCCGAGGTTTGAATGGCGTGCATTTGCACGCTGGCGAGCTCGGTCAGCATCTGCGGCGTGTCCTCCAGCCTGAGCCAATTGAACTGGAGGTTTTGGCGTGTGGTGAAGTGGCCATAGCCCCGGTCATAAGCATCGGCCAGGGTGGCAAACATGCGCATTTGGCGTGAATTGAACAAGCCGTAGGGGATGGCAATGCGCAGCATGTAGGCATGGCGCTGGAGGTAGAGACCGTTTTGCAAACGCAAGGGGCGGAACTCCTCCTCGCTCAACTGGCCCGCCAAGCGACGCTCAACCTGGTTGCTGAACTGCTTGACCCGGTCGTTCACCAGGCCTTGGTCTATGGCATCGTAGGTATACATGTCTGCTCGGAAATCGCACGATTGGTCAAAGAAGGCGAGACTATAGGGAGCGACCAAAATAACTCAAACCATTTAATTATTGTTTCCATATACCCAATCTGAATATGAAAACCCTGTGCTCAGGCCCTGACAATGGCGCATCTGACACGGTCTCTGGCATTCATCATGTTTCACACCCGGATCCACCGGCCCAGTGCCCGGCCCTGGCCCCTGTCCTTGCACCTGCCTTGGTTGCTGGGCGCACTGGCCATGGGTGCCGGCCTGGCGCAGGGCAACCCCAGCCCCGAGCCCAGCCTGACTTGCCAGGTGACCTATGCCGGCAAAACCACCCCCATTTCGGTCACCCCCACCTCAGACCCCTATGGCGTGGCATCGGTGTCCATCGATGACCGCTTCTTTTTCAAGGCCGTGCATGTGCCAGCCGGCCAGCGTGAACCGCGCATTGCCATCTATGTGTACCGGGAAGGACCGCAGCAACCCATCCTCATCCAGCATGTGCAACTGCGCCCGCCCTACCCCAAGGCCGAGCAAGGGGCGGCAGATTTGCTGGGGGAGCAACACCTTCATGCGGGCAAGCTCGAGCGTGAACTCATTTACCGATGCAGCCTGCTGCCCGCCACGCCATGAAGATCACCTGGCCCAGCTTTGGCTTTGACAGGCAACTGCCCTTGCGCTGGCAAGGTGTGTTCCGCCGCATGGCGCTGGCTTGCATGCTGGTCTGCAGCCCGCTGTGGGCACAGCCGCCCAGTGGGGACTCATCCCCCCGTGCGGTGTCACTGATCTTTGCGGGCGACACCACCCTGGACAGCACACCAGGGGAGCGAATTCGCAAGGGAGGCGACCCCCTGGCGAGTTTCGCGCCCCTCTTCGCCCAGGCCGATGTGCGGCTGTTGAATCTGGAATGTGCCGTGGCCACCCGGGGCAGTGCCTTGGACAAGCACTACACCTTTCGCGCCCACCCCCGTGTGCTGCCGGTGCTCAAGCGGCATGTGGACGCGGTGACCCTGGCCAACAACCATTCGGGGGACTTTGGCCGCGAAGCCTTTGTGGAAATGCTGGGGCTCTTGAAGCAACACGGCATTGCCGCAGTGGGTGGAGGGCACAACCTGCAGCAGGCGCACACCCCCTGGATCGTCGAACGCCAGGGTCTGCGCCTGGCCATCCTGAGCTACAACGAGTTCATGCCCAGAAGCTACGAGGCCGATGCGCAAGCCGCTGGTGTGGCCTGGAGCGAGGACGTGCGAGTGGTGGACGACATCCGGCAAGCGCGAGCGGCGCATCGTGCTGATGTGGTGCTGCTGTTCATGCACTGGGGATGGGAGAACGAGCTGGTGGCCAATGCCCGCCAGCGTCAACTGGCTCGCCTGGCCATCGATGCGGGCGCCGACGGTGTGATCGGTGGTCACCCACACGTGACCCAAGACATCGACATCTATCGGGGCAAGCCCATCGTCTACAGCGTGGGCAACTTTGTCATGAAGGAAACCGACAACGATCGGCAACGACAAGGCTGGGTGATCAGGCTCAGGCTCGATGCCCAAGGCGTGGCGGGCTTTGACACCCATGTGGCGCGCATCGACCGCCAAGGCCTGCCCACGCGCGACACCAAGACGGCCAGCCCATGCTGGCAACGCGGTTGGTCCCACACGCAATCGTGTGCGGCAGCGCCTTGAAAGCCAGGCGACTCACAGAGGGTCATTAAACTCGCGCCATGGCCAACGCCCCACTCCACCCCCTGCCTGCTTTTCATTCCAAGGTGATCCCGGTCATCGTCATCAGCCACGCCGATCAGGCGGTGCCCTTGGCCCATGCCTTGCTCAAAGGGGGCATCGATGTGATGGAAATCACCCTCAGGCATGCCGCAGGCCTGGCCGCCATCGAGCGCGTCTCCCGCGCTGTGCCCGAGATGTGCGTGGGCGCGGGCACGATCACCCAAGCCCACGAGCTCGCACAGGTGAGATCGTGCGGCGCGCGATTTGCGTTGTCCCCTGGCCTGAGCAGCGATCTGGTCCTGGCCGCCCGCGAGGCCGGGCTGCCCTATGTGCCCGGTGTGATGACCCCCAGCGAAGCCCTGCAAGCCAAAGCCTGGGGGCATGACCTGCTCAAGCTCTTTCCGGCTGCGCAAGCGGGGGGGTTGGGCATGCTCAAGGCCATGGCCGGTCCTTTGGGCGATGTGCGCTTTTGCCCCACTGGGGGCATCTCGCCAGCCAATCTGGTGGAGCATTTGAAACAACCCAATGTCGCCCTGGTGGGAGGCTCCTGGATCACTCCGCTCGAATGGATAGAACACCAGCGCTGGGACGACATCACCCACCTTGCACAGCAAGCCACCCAACTGACCCAGCAGGCACAGGCCGACCGAGTCTGAGCCCACGCCCCAAGTACTAGCCTTCACCGACCTCATGAAACGCCCTCTCGATCATCCCGCCTGGACCTCGCTGACCCAACTGGCGCGCGAGCCCCAAGCCCATTTGAGGGACTTGCTGGCTGCCCCCCTGCGCCAACAGACCATGCGGTTGACGGTGGCCGGCCTGGAGCTGGACTATTCGCGCCAGCGCGTGACCCCAGCCATCCTCGAGCAGCTGGTGGCCCTGTGTGAACAAGCCCGGGTGGCCGAGCAAGCGCAGGCCATGTTCCGGGGGGAACGCATCAACACCACCGAGGACCGGGCCGTCTTGCACGTTGCCTTGCGCGGCAGCGAGGTGGCCCAACCGCCCTGGGGCGAAGCCCTGTCGCGCGAGGTCGCGCACGAGCTCTCGCGCATGCTGGCCATGGCCGAACGCATTCGCCAGGGCGAGCTTCAAGGATTTGGTGGGCACAGCTTCACCGATGTGGTGAACCTGGGCATTGGGGGCTCGGATCTGGGTCCCCGCATGGCCTCGCAGGCGCTGGCGTCCAGCGAGCCCCCACCCGTGCGGGTGCACTTTGTCTCCAACCTCGACCCCTGGGCATTGCAGCGCACCTTGCAGTCACTCCACCCGGCGCACACCTTGTTT
>RGCL01000180.1 GCA_009919175.1 Betaproteobacteria bacterium | reverse complement strand
GAGCAGCAAATGCTGGCCATTGCACGCGCACTCATGCTGCGCCCGCGCTTGTTGCTGCTGGACGAGCCTTCGTTTGGCTTGGCGCCCCTGATTGTGAAAGAGATTTTCGGCATCATGCGCACCATCAACGAGACGGAGAAGGTCACCATTTTGCTGGTGGAACAAAACGCCGCCATGGCCTTGGACCTGGCCCATCAGGCCTACCTGATTGAAACCGGCCGCCTTGCCATGTCGGGCCCGGCCGAAGAACTCAAGCAAGACGAAGCAGTTCGTCGGGCTTACCTGGGCTATTGAGGCGCGCACCATGGAAACCTTCCTGCACCAACTCGTTGCCGGCATCGCCACTGGCGGTGTTTACGCCAGCCTGGCCCTGGCCCTGGTCATGATTTACCAGTCGACGCACCACATCAACTTCGCCCAGGGTGAGCTGGCCATGTTCGCCACTTACATGGCCTGGAGCATGGTCAATGCGGGCGTGCCCTACTGGATTGCCTTCTTCAGCACCATCTTGCTGGCCTTTGTGCTTGGCGTTTTGCTGCAAAAAATCATCATCCAGCCCGTACAAAATGCGCCCGTGCTCAGCGTGGTCGTGGTCTTCATCGGCCTGCTGGTGATTTTCAACAGCCTGGCCGGTTGGATTTTTTCCTACACCATCAAATCCTTCCCCTCGCCCTTTCCCAAAGAGGCGCCTTTTGGCATCAAGTTCATGTCGGCGCATGAGCTGGGCTCGATTGGCGTCACCTTGGTGCTGTTGCTCTTGCTGTACGGCTTCTTCCGGTTCACGCCGCTGGGATTGGCCATGCGCGCTGCGGCGCAAAACCCGGTCTCGAGCCGCCTGGTGGGCATCCGCGTGGGCTGGATGCTGGCCCTGGGCTGGGGCCTGGCGGCCGCCATTGGCTCGACCGCCGGCATGATGATCGCGCCCGTGGTGTTTCTCGAGCCCAACATGATGTCGGGCATCTTGCTCTATGCCTTTGCTGCCGCCTTGGTGGGCGGCATTGACAGCCCAGGGGGCGCCGTCTTCGGCGGCTTCCTGGTGGGCATTCTGGAGAATCTGCTCGGGGCTTATCTGATTGGCACGGAGCTCAAACTGTCGGTCGCACTGTTGCTGATTGTGACGGTGCTGACCATCCGTCCGGCAGGGCTGTTTGGCAAAGTCATTGTGACCAGGGTATGACGACCATGAACAACGCCTCCCCCGCCTCGTCACTCAGCCTGCAGAAAATGGTTTGGATCGCCTTGCTGCTGATGGCGGCATGCGCGTTGCCCTTTTTTGTCAGCAATTACAGCGTATTCCAATTTTCCATGGTGCTGTCCTATGCCATTGCCCTGGTCGGATTGAACATCCTCACGGGTTACAGCGGCCAAATTTCTCTGGGCCATGGGGCCTTTCTGGCCATAGGCGCCTACACCAC
>RGCL01000179.1 GCA_009919175.1 Betaproteobacteria bacterium | reverse complement strand
TCGCCCAGCACCACCCGCACCTGCGACAGCGGCACATCGAACACATCCACCACCAACTGGGCCAATGAAGTCGCAATGCCCTGACCCATCTGGTTGACGGCGCTGAACACCTCGATCACGCCGTCGGCCATGATGCGCACATTCACGTTCTCTTCCAGCGCATTGCCGCCGGTCCACTCCAAAAAAGTCGCGATGCCCAAGCCACGCCACAGGCCGCGCTGGGCTGATGCCGCTGCCCGCGCCGCAAAACCCTCCCAGTCGGCGATCTTCAGGCCCTGCGCCATCATGCGGCCAAAGTCGCCAGTGTCATAGGTCTGACCCATCGGGTTTTGATAGGGGAACTGATCAGGACGAATGAAATTTCTGCGGCGGATCTCCAGACGGTCTATGCCACTGACCCGGGCCGCCTCATCGATCAGGCGCTCGATGTTGTAAATCGCCTCGGGCCGCCCCGCCCCCCGATAGGCGCCCGTGGGGGCGGTGTTCGTCATCACCGCCGTGTAATGGAAGTCGATGCAGCCCATGTCATACACACTGGTCTGCACCCAGGGGCCGATCATGATCTGAATCGACACCCCCGTCATGCTCGGGTAGGCCCCCACATTGGCCAGGGTCTGGATGCGCAGGGCCAGGATCTTGCCCGCCTCATCCAACGCCAACTCGCCATGGCATTCGATGTCGCGGCCATGGCAGCTGGACAAAAACTCTTCCGCACGCTCGGCGATCCACTTCACCGGTCGTTGCAGGCGATGCGCGCAAAACGCCACCACCAGGTCCTCGGGGTAGGCGCCGGTCTTCATGCCAAAGCCACCGCCCACATCACCCACCATCACCCGCACTTGTTCGGGCTTCAAGCCCAACAAATCACTCACCACACCGCGCACAGCTGTGGGCATTTGGCTGCTCATGCGAATGAACAAGCGGCCTTCTTCAGGGTAAGCCAACACACTGCGAGGCTCAATCGTGAACGCCACCAAGCGTTGGTTGGCAATCTCGAGTTGCACCACATGCGCTGCATTGGCAAATGCTTGCGTTGCTGCAGCAGCGTCGCCGTAGCGTGTTTCGGCCACGCGGTTGTCGGGCGCATCTGTCAACAAAGGGGCGTTGGCTGCCAGCGCGTCAGCCAAAGTCACCACACAAGGCAACTCGTCATATTCAACCCTGACCATCTCTGCCGCATCGCGCGCTTGTTGCTCGGTATCGGCCACCACCGCAGCCACGGCTTCGCCGACATAGCGCACACGGTCTGCCGCCAAAACGCGACGGTCCGCTGCGGCCAAAGGTGAACCGTCCGCACGCGTGAAATTCATCGCACGTGGCATGGGCTTCACACCTTTAGCGGCCAACGCAGGCCCCGACAACACCAAGCGCACACCAGGCATTTTTTCGGCCTCAGAGGTGTCCACCGACACCAAGCGCGCATGTGCATAAGGCGAGCGCACAAAACACAAACGCGTTTGACCTTCTGGCA
>RGCL01000178.1 GCA_009919175.1 Betaproteobacteria bacterium | reverse complement strand
CCGTTCGCGTTGGAGGTCAGGCCCACCGCGAGGGTCGCGTCCAGCGAGCCGGCCTTCGTCGCGGTCACGACCACATCGCGGTTCGCGCCCGCGAGGATGTTCGCCGGATTAGCGAGGGCGAGGTTGGCGTTGGCGGAGGTCGCCACGACGTCGAGGCTGTCCTGGAAGGCGGCGGACGTGACGGTGACGTTGGCCACGTTCACGACGCCGGTCATCTGCGGACGGACGTTGCCCATGGCCAGGGTCGGCGCGACGACGGCGTTGGCGAAGTCGAAGACCTTGCCGGAGATGGCGACGGAACCGCCCGTCAGCGCCTGGCTGCTCAGGCCGACCACGCCGTTGGCGTTGGAGGTCAAGCCGAGACTCAGGGTGTCGGCCAAGGCGCCGGCGGTCGCCGCGTCGATCGTCAGCGCGATGGTGCCGGTCGCGCCCGCGGCCAGGTTGGTCGGGGCGGTGACGGTGACCTTGCCGGAGGCCACCGCGGCCGTGACGTCGAGGCTATCCTGGTAGGACGCGTTGGTGACCGTGACGTTGGCCAGGGCGACGTTGCGGGTGAGGCCGCCGACGACCGGGCGGATGTTGCCGAGGGCGACCGGGGCCGCGGAATACTGCGGGTTGGCCAGGTCGTAGACGCCGCCGGTCACGACGACGTTCAACGTGCCGAGGGCCTTGTCCTGCAGGCCGGCCGCGACCGCCTTGGAGACCTGGGTCACGGCCAGCGTCTCGGCCAGCGAGCCGGCGGTCGCCGTCGAGGCGGCCACGGTCAGGTCGCCCGTGGTGTTCGCGGCGACAAGGGCGCCCGTGGCGGTCAGCTTGGCGTTGGTCGCCGTGGTGGCCACCAGCAGCGAGTCCTGGAAGGCCGCGTCCGTGGTCAGCGTGTTGGTGAAGGCCAGCGTCTGGTCGGCGAGGACGTCGCCCCTGCGGACGTTGCCGAAGGCCAGCACGCGGTTGGTCACCGCCGACTGCGCGTAGTCGTAGGCGGCGCCGGTCACGGCGAAGGACTGGTCGGCGAGGCTTTCGCCGGTGAGGCCCGTCACGCCGTTCGTGTTGGAACCCAGCGTGAGGTTCACCGTCGCGTCGAGCGAACCGGCGGTCGCGGCGAGGAGGCCGATGTTGCCCGTGGCGCCCGCGAGGAGGTTCGCCGGCGCGCTCACGCTCAGCTTGCCGTTGGTCGTGGCGGCCACGATATCGAGGCTGTCCTGGAAGGCGGCGTCCGTGGTCACCGTATTGGTCACCGAGACGTTCGCGAGGTCGCCGGTGCGGACGTTGCCGAGGGCGCGGCTGGTCGCGCCGAGGGTCGCGCGGGCCAGGTCGTAGGCCGCGCCCGTCACCGTGACGGACTGCGCCGCGAGGGTCGCGTTCGACAGGCCGGACAGGCCGTTCGCGTTGGAGGTCAGGCCCACCGCGAGGGTCGCGTCCAGCGAGCCGGCCTTCGTCGCGGTCACGACCACATCGCGGTTCGCGCCCGCGAGGATG
>RGCL01000177.1 GCA_009919175.1 Betaproteobacteria bacterium | reverse complement strand
GTCCTGGTAGGCGGCGGCGCCGACCGTGCGCAGGGCGTTGGTCACCGTCAGGGTGCGCGGGGTGTTGAGGCGGACGTTGCCGAAGGAGACCGTGGCGCCGTAGGTGGCCGAGGCCAGGTCGTAGGCCGTGCCGGTGACGGCCACGGAACCCGGGGTCAGCGTCTTGTCGTCGAGGCCGGTGCCGGCGAGGGCCTTGGACTGCAGGCCCAGGCTGGCGGTGCCGGCGAGGCTGCCCGGCGCGTTGGCCGTGAAGACCACGTTGCCCGAGCTGCCCGCGGAGATCGCCGAGCCGGCGACGGCGGAAAGGGCCGCGTTGCCCGCGGAGGTGACGGTGACGGCGAGCGCGTCCTGGTAGCTGGCGTTGGCGATGGTCGTGTTGCCGACCGCGAGCGTGGCCGTGGCGCCGAGGCGGACGTTGCCGAAGGTCAGGCCCGCCGGGACGTCCGGCGAGGCGTAGTCGTAGGCCGCGCCGGCGATGGCGACGGTCTGCGGGGTCAGCGTGGCGTCGGAGAGGCCCGAGGCCGCGGCCTTGGACGTGAGCACCAGGCTGACGTTCGTGCCCGCGAGGGAACCGGCGACGCCGGTGGTCAGGACCACGTTGCCCGTCTGGCCGGCGGTGATGTTCGCCGGGTTGGCGACGGTGAGCACGCCGGTGTTCGAGCTGGTGGCGGCGACCTGCAGGGCGTCCTGGTAGGAGGCGTTGGTGATCGTGCTGTTGCCGACCACGATGTTCGCCGTGTCGCCCTTGCGGACGTTGCCCACGTTGAGGGTGTTCAGGACGCTGGCCGAGGCCAGGTCGTAGGCGAAGCCGCTCACCGTCACCGTGCCGCCGGTCAGGCCGACGTCGGCGAGGCCCGAGGCGGCCAGCGCCTTGGACGTGAAGCCGAGGGTCAGGTCGCCCGCCAGCGAGCCCGCGGCGTTGGCGACGACCGCGACGTTGCCGGAGGCGCCCGCGGCGACGAGGGCCGGGTTGGTCAGCGTGAGCTTGCCGTTGGCGGCCGAGGCCGCGATCGCGAGGTCATCCTGGTAGGCCGCCGCGGTGACGGTCGTGTTGCCGACCGCGAGGTTGGCGCCCGCGCCCGTGCGGATGTTGTTCAGCGCCAGGGTGGCGTTGAAGGCCGGCTGCGCCACGTCGTAGGCGGTGCCGGTGACGGCGACGGCCTGCGTGGTGTTGGCGCCGTCGGCCAGGCCGGAGATCGCGAGGGCCTTGGAGCCGTAGGTCAGGGTCAGCGTGTCGGTCAGCAGGCCGGCCTTGGCGGCGGTGACCACCAGGTCGCGGGTCACGCCCGCGGCGATGTTCGCCGGGTTGACCGCGGTCAGCTTGTTCGTGCCGAAGGCCGACGCGACGGAGAGGTCGTCCTGGTAGGCCGCCGCGGTGCGCACCGCGTTGGTCACCGCGAGGCTCGCCGTGGAGGACGTGCGGACGCTGCCGAAGGCCAGCGTGGAGGCCGCGGAGGCGTTGGCCAGGTCGTAGGCCGCGCCGGTCACCG
>RGCL01000176.1 GCA_009919175.1 Betaproteobacteria bacterium | reverse complement strand
GTCCCTTTTCCGCCCGGGGGTGCTGCTGATCAACCCGCCAGACTCTTCAGTCAGGCGATGACCAATGTGTGGAAGCAACCCGCTGTGGTGAACACACGGCCGGGTGCCGGGGGCGCCATTGGGACCGTCGCTGTTGCCAATGCTGTGGCGGATGGTTACAACCTGTTGGTGACCAACCCCTCGTTGCTGATCCTGCCGGAGGCGGATCGCCTCTTTGGTCGAACGCCCACCTTTGAGCGTTCCAGTTTTGTGTCGCTGGGTTTGCTGGTGGCCGACCCAGTGGTGCTGGTGGTGAAGGCCGACGCACCCTGGAAGACCTACCAGGAGTTCATTGCCGACGCGCAAGCCAACCCCGACAAAATCACCTACGGGTCTTCGGGAGCCTACAGCGCCTCGCATTTGCCCATCGAAATGCTGGCCAACGCGGCTGGTATGAAGCTGCGCCACATCTCCTATTCCGGGGGCGGTCCGGCCATCCAGGCTGTGCTGGGCGGTCACATCGGCGTCACAGCCAGCTCCCCCTCCGCCGTGTCGGCACTGATCAAGTCCGGTGCGCTGCGACCGCTGGTGGGCACTGGCGCCAAACGGATCGCCTCCTTGCCGGACGTTCCCACCGCTGTGGAGCTCGGCTACAAGGACGCAGAGTTTTATATCTGGATCGGTCTTTTTGCGCCAGCCAGTACGCCGCCAGCCATCGTTCAAACCTTGCGCGCCGATATTCAAAAGGCCGTCACGATGGACAATGGATTTGTGCAAAGCATGACCAAGCTCGGCGCCGTCCCCGATTACCGTCCCGCTGCGGCATTTGACGAGTTTCTGAACAAGGATGCAGAGCGTATCAAGGCCACGTTGCTGCGCATTGGCAAGGTTGACTGAACTGTTGAGAATCAGGCAACAGACACGCCCTGCTGCGGACTCAGAAATCCTTGTCGAGTACGCGACTGCAACACATCTGGGTTACTACCTAAACCACTTGAATACTGCGCGCAATTGGTGGCAAATCAGGGACTGCTCCGTATCTGGGCATGCCCACTTTGCGCCAACGAACACCAACCGGGGAGACCCTTCATGTCCAAGCCCTGCCTTCGAGGTCAACTGCTTCAACGACTATGGCCACTGATGCTCTTGCTGGGCATGGTCAGCGCCTGGGCACAGGGCTTTCCGAGCAAACCCGTGCGCATTGTGATCCCCTTTGCCACCGGCGGCAGCACGGATGCCAACGCGCGCATCATCCAGGACAAACTCAGTCAACTGTGGGGTCAGCCGGTTGTGGTTGAGGCCAAGCCTGGCGCCAACACGCTCATCGGCACCGATTTGGTGGCCAAGTCGCCGGGCGATGGTCATACACTTTTGCTGACCTCTACCGCCATGGTGGTCAATCCCAGCATGTATGCCAAGTTGCCCTATGACACCTTGAACGACCTGGTCCCGATCACCATCGTGTCCGTTTCGCCATTCGCCTTGGTGGCGCCCATCAACTCGCCCTTCAACCACTTGAAG
>RGCL01000175.1 GCA_009919175.1 Betaproteobacteria bacterium | reverse complement strand
CGCTGTCGGCCGAGCAGGTGGGCCGGTTCAGCGTGAAGCAGATTGCGGCGCTGGATGGTGAGCAGATCTCGGCGTTGACCGAGCAGATCACGGACAGCACCCACGGCTGGGATGCCACGCAGATGGCGGCGATCAGTCTGAGTGCGATCACGGGCGACAGTGATACCGATGCGTTGAGCACGGACTTTGTGGCGGCGCTGAGCGAGGCGCAGTTGACGGCGTTGACGGACAAGCAGGTCAAGGCGATGGACAGCACGCAGCTGGCCGCCATTGATGTGGCGAAGCTGGACGCGATTGATGCCAAGGACCTGTTGGGGCTGTCGGGGGCTGAAGTCAATGCGTTGACGGCGGACCAGTTCAATGCCTTGAGTACCAACCAAGTGAAGGCCCTGAGCGCGGCGCAGATCAGCAACCTCAGTCGCGATGTGATCGAGGGGATGGATGAGGACCATATCCAGGCGCTGACGGCGGCCCAGGTCAAGGCCTTGACGGTGAATGCCAGCGATGTGCAGACGGTGTCTGCGTCGCCCAAGGCGGCACGCACGACGCGTCAGGTGGTGATGGGCACGGGCGACCCGGATGGTCAGATGACCTGGTTCAGTGCCGAGCAGCTGGGTCAGTTCACCGATACCCAGGTGAAGGCGCTGTCTGCCTCGCAGATGGGTGCATTGAGCGCCGAGCAGGTGGGCGGCTTCACGGCGGGCCAGATCACGGCGATGACGGCGGCCCAGGTGGGCGCGTTCACGGCGACCCAGGCACCCAGCCTGACGGCCGAGCAACTGGGCGCGATGAGTGACGCCAAGATTGCGGCGCTCAAGAAGGAAGTGGTGGGCGCGCTGAGTGCGGACGTGATCGCGAGCCTGAGCGCCACCAAAGCAGACGCTGACAAGGTGAGCCAGATCGAGGCGTTGACGGCGGACCAGATTGGCGAGCTGGGCGAAGACCAGGTGGCGGCGCTCACCGGTGCGCAGGTGGCGAAGCTGACGAACAAGCAGTTGGCGGCGTTCTTGGTGGAGCAGCTGAACTGGATGTCGACCGACCAGGTGGGGCAGATCTCGGCACGCCAGGTTGTGGCGTTGACGGTGGGTTCGAGCGACACGAGTCAGCTCGACAACCTGAACGGTGACTTGCTGGCGGCGCTGAGCACGGAGGCTGTGGGGGCGATGACGGCGGCGCAGTTCAAGGCGCTCAAGCCCGCGCAGGTGGCGCAGTTGACGACGGCGCAGATCGGCGCGTTGAACGCCAAGCAGTTGGCGGCGATGGAGACCACGCAGGCCGATGAGCTGAGCGGGGATCAGTTGGCGGCGCTGAGCGAGACGGGCCAGATCGAAGCGTTGACGCCCACGGTGCTGGCGAGTTTGACCACGGAGCAGTTGGCGTCGATGTCGGCTGAGCAGGTGGGACGCTTCAGCGCCAAGCAGATTGCTGCGCTGGACGGTGACCAAGTGTCGGCACTGACCGAGCAGGTCACGGATGCGGACAACGGCTGGGATGCCACGC
>RGCL01000174.1 GCA_009919175.1 Betaproteobacteria bacterium | reverse complement strand
AGACTCAAGGTCTACTCCTTCATAAATGTGCCCTCGGCTTGCGCCCGCAGAACACGCCTTGCTTTGCAGCGACCAACTGTCTCGGATTTCCTTGCAAAAATCTTCAAGCAGCGGGACCGCCATCTGCGCTGGTTTTCTCGATTAAGTGCCGCCCTTGCGGATGGCACACCAGCGGTCTTGGATGACCTGTCAGCCCAGGGCCGACAGCCCACCACATCGAAGGGCCTCTTTCGAGTCCCTTCTGATTTCTTTAGCCCACCAGGGTCTGGGTGTCGACGCGAACGCCGACGCCCATGGTGGAGGACACAGCCACCTTGCGCAGGTAGATGCCTTTGCTCGAAGCCGGCTTGGCCTTGTTGAGCGCATCAACCAAGGCTGCCAGGTTGCCCTGGAGCTTGTCAGTGTCAAACGAACGGCGGCCGATGGTCGAATGAATAATGCCGCCCTTGTCGACGCGAAACTGGACCTGGCCCGCCTTGGCGTTCTTCACCGCAGTAGCCACGTCAGGCGTGACGGTGCCCACCTTGGGGTTGGGCATCAGGCCACGGGGGCCAAGCACCTGGCCGAGCGTACCGACCACACGCATGGCGTCGGGCGAGGCGATCACCACGTCAAAGTCCATCTTGCCGGCCTTGACTTCAGCAGCCAGGTCGTCCATGCCCACGATGTCAGCGCCAGCGGCCTTGGCTTCCTCGGCCTTGGCACCCTGGGCGAACACAGCGACACGCTTGGTCTTGCCAGTGCCATTGGGCAGCACCACGGCGCCACGGACCACTTGGTCGGACTTCTTGGCGTCTACGCCCAGTTGCACAGCCACGTCGATGGACTCATCGAATTTGGCGGTAGCGCATTCCTTGACGATAGCCAGTGCGTCAGCCAGCGGGTAGAGCTTGTTGCTGTCGACCTTGCCTTCGAAGGCTTTTTGTTTCTTGGTGAGCTTGGACATTTACACGCCCTCCACAGTCACGCCCATCGAGCGGGCAGAGCCGGCGATGGTACGCACAGCGGCGTCCAGGTCGGCGGCAGTCATGTCTTTCATCTTGGTCTTGGCGATCTCTTCGAGCTGAGCCCGGGTGATCTTGCCGACCTTGGCCGAATGCGGCGTGGACGAGCCCTTGTCCAACTTGATGGCCTTCTTGATCAAGGTGGTCGCAGGCGGCGTCTTGATGATGAAGGTAAAGCTCTTGTCTGCGAACGCAGTGATCACCACGGGCAGGGGCAGGCCGGGCTCGACACCCTGGGTCTGGGCGTTGAACGCCTTACAGAATTCCATGATGTTGAGGCCACGCTGACCGAGCGCAGGACCGATCGGGGGCGAGGGGTTGGCCTTGCCTGCCGGGACTTGCAGCTTCACGAAGCCGACAATTTTCTTTGCCATGCAGTTTCTCCTTGCGGGTTCAAACGCCTTTGGAACAGGTTCCGAGGGCTCCCCGGGGTTAATGACCCTTTTTTTGTGTGCGCAGGTGCCGGGTCAGGGGGAGCACCAGCGCACAGTGGTCAGGTCTTTTCGACCTGACCGAATTCGAG
>RGCL01000173.1 GCA_009919175.1 Betaproteobacteria bacterium | reverse complement strand
AGGGCAGCTGCAGGTTCGACATCAAGGCCCATGAGCCGCTCATCCAGCTGGGGTTTTCGACCCCCACATTCTGCGCACCAAAAAGAGACCGGACCCCTTGCATGAGCATGAGGCTGATACCCCAGGTGGCCAGCAGTGTCTCCAGGGGGCGTCCATACAAATACTTCAGCACGCTGCGCTCCAGCGCAGCCCCTACCAAGGCGGAGGTAATAAACGAAATAGGAATCGCCGCGATGAGATAGTAGTCAAAGGCCGACGGCAGGTACTGTCGAAACAGCACTTGTACCAGATAGGTGGCGTAAGCGCCAATCATCATCAACTCGCCATGCGCCATGTTAATGACGCCCATCAACCCGTAGGTGATGGCCAGACCCAAGGCGACCAACATGAGGATTGATCCCAGGCTCAAACCGGTGAACAGAATGCCCAGGCGCTCTCCCCACTTCAACCCATCTTGCACCTGCAGAATGGCTACCTTGAGAACAGTTTTCACAGCAACATCCTGCTCGGCCGTGAGTTGCTGGTTGAGCAACAACAGCACATCGGGTCGGGCACTTTGCGCCAACACCTTCACCGCTGCCATTCGCGTTGCTGCCACCGCGTCTGACAGATTCACCGCTGCCAGGGCGGATTTCAACCAGGCCTGAACCTCGGCCTGAGATTCGCTCGCCAGCGCTTTTTCCAGCATCGGCTTGCGGGCGGCATCGGGCTCTTTGAGCATGGCCTGTGCCGCCACGATGCGCTGCTGGACATCAGGGCTGAACAGTTTGAGCGCCGCCAACGCAGTATCGATCTCCGATCGCATGCGGTTGTTGAGCATGATGTCCTGAGCATCATCGGGCAGCGCACGGGTTTCGCCCGTTGTGGCGTTGCGCGCCTGACCGTTCTCGACCACCCAGACCGCATCGGCAAATACTTTAGCGGTCTCATCGGCCATGGCTTGCAGCAGCGCTGCCGTGTTGGCATCCGGCGCCTCCAGGGCTTTGCCGATCGCCTGAATCCGGCTGTCACTATCACCCACGGCCATTTCCATGGCCAGTTGAGGTGTCAGCGCATGGGCGGCAAGCAGCCCGCTACAGCCCGCGAACAGTAAGAACGCGCGCAACCAAAGTTTCATCATGTTCATGTGGCACCAGGGTTTGTCACCCCGAAATAATAAAGGGGAAGGACTCGCGCCCTCCCCCTCTTGAAGGATCGCGCAGGTCGCTTACTTCTTAGCGGGCTCGTCAGGCTTGCTCTCGTTGCCTGCGATGAATGGGCTCCAGGGCTTGGCCTTCACAGGGCCCGGGGTCTTCCACACCACATTGAACTGGCCATCAGCCTTGATTTCACCGATAAACACCGACTTGTGCAGGTGGTGGTTTTTCTCATCCATTTTGGACGTGATGCCACTCGGTGCCTTGAAGGTCTGCCCAGCCATGGCGGCAATCACCTTGTCCACGTCGGTAGACTTGGCTTTCTCAACCGCTTGCTTCCACATGTTGATGCCGATGTAGGTGGCTTCCATCGGATCGTTGGTCAATGGCTTGTC
>RGCL01000172.1 GCA_009919175.1 Betaproteobacteria bacterium | reverse complement strand
TTCCTGGTCATGGTGCATGTGTTTGGGCGTTGAACACCTTGTTGGCCATGCCCTCGGTGGTGCTGGGGTTGATTGTGTACTTGATGCTGTCGCGGGCAGGGCCTTTGGGTGAGTGGGGCATCTTGTTCACGCCCACGGCCATGGTCATTGCGCAAAGCCTCTTGGTGGTGCCTTTGATTGCCGCTCTTTCACGCCGCTTGGTGCTCAATGCACTTCGAGATGGTGGAGAGCAGTTGGCCTCCATGGGTGCCGGTGCGGGCATGCGTGCCGCGCTGTTGTTGCTGCATGAACGTTGGGGCGTTCTGACCGTTTTGCTTGTGGCCTTGGGCCGTGCCATCTCCGAAGTGGGCGCGGTGATGATGGTGGGCGGCAACATCCAAGGGGTGACCCGGGTGATGACCACGGCCATTGCCCTGGAGACCAGCAAGGGCGATCTGCCCTTGGCCTTGGCGCTGGGTATCGTCTTGCTGGGGGTGGTGGGGCTGCTCAACTTGCTCACCCACGCATTGCAGGGGGGACGCGAAATTTCACAAGAGGCATTGGCGTGATTCAACTGCGTCGTGCCACCGTGCGTTATGGGGCGGTCACCGCGCTTCGTGAGGTGAATCTGCAAGTGCGTCCGGGGGATCGCTTGGCCTTGGTGGGTGCCAACGGCAGCGGCAAGTCCACGCTCTTGCGCGCGCTGCATGGACTCATCGATTTGACCGAAGGCCATCGCGAGGTCCAGGGGTGGGGCGCGTCGACGCAAGGGCCGGCCATGGCCATGTTGTTTCAAAAGCCCTTCTTGCTGAACTTGTCGGTGCAAGCCAATTTGAACTTGGCCTTGTGGCTTCGTGGCGTGCCACGTCACGAGAGACCGGCACGCGTGAGAGATGCCCTGCAAAAGGCCCGCCTGAGCGATTGCGCTGGCCGATTTGCACGGGCCCTGTCTGGCGGACAGCAGCAGCGCCTGGCCTTGGCGCGGGCTTGGGTCACGCGCCCTGATCTGCTCTTTTTGGATGAGCCCACGGCCAGCCTCGATCCGGGCGCCAAAAAAGACGTGGAACGGCTGATTTCAGAGTTTGCTGCCGAAGGCGTGACCGTGGTCATGAGCACCCACAACCTGGGGCAGGTCAAGCGTTTGGCCACACGGGTGGCCTATTTGGAGGCCGGGCAAGTCCAGGTGGACTGTGACGTGCCGGCCTTTTTTGAAGGCCCGCTGCCTGCAGAAGCGGCCCAATTTCTTCGTGGAGAACGGATATGAATGCGCGAGTTCGTCGCTGCTGGGTGATGGCTCTGACTGCGGGCATGGCCACCGCGTGGACCTTGGCGTCGGCGCAGACCCCCCCTTCATCGGCCTTGCCCTCATCGGGTCCGGCCCCTTTCATCGTTATGGCCTCGACCACCTCCACCGAGCAATCGGGCCTGTTTGCCCACCTCTTGCCAGCCTTCAAGCAGGCCTCGGGCATTGAGGTGCGCGTGGTGGCCGTGGGCACCGGCCAGGCGCTGGACATGGCCCGCCGTGGCGATGCCGACGTGGTCTTCGTTCATGACACAGCGGCTGAAGAAAAGTTTGTGGCC
>RGCL01000171.1 GCA_009919175.1 Betaproteobacteria bacterium | reverse complement strand
CGGCCATATCGCGCTTTCACTTCATCGAGTGTGGCGCCAACACGGCGGTCGAATGGGGCAATGTGGCGGTGCCGACGGTGCAGTACACCCACGGCATGATTTCCTGCAGCGAATTCACCGGGGTGCCTTTGATCACCTTGCTGGAGCTCGCCGGTATCGACCTCAAGCAGGCCAAGTTCGTGCTGGCCGAGGGCGCAGACGGTTCTTCCATGACCCGCACCATCCCGATGAGTCTGATCACTTCGGGCGAGGTCATGGTGGCCTATGGACAGAACGGCGAGATGCTCAGGCCCGAAAACGGCTACCCGCTGCGCCTGGTGGTGCCGGGTGTGCAGGGCGTGAGCTGGGTCAAATACCTGCGCCGCATCGAGGTGGGTGACATGCCCTGGGCGGCCAAAGACGAGGCCATTCACTACATGGACCTCATGCCGGATGGCACCCACCGTCAGTACACCAACATCCAGGAATGCAAGAGCGTGGTCACCACGCCATCGGGCGGGCAGGTCTTGCTCGATAAGGGCTTTTACAACATCACCGGTCTGGCTTGGTCAGGACGCGGCAAGATCCGGCGGGTCGACGTCTCGGTCGATGGCGGTCGCAACTGGCGCACCGCCCGCTTGCAGACGCCTGTGTTGTCCAAGGCGCTGACCCGTTTCAACATCGACTGGGTTTGGGACGGCAAGCCGGCCATCATCCAGAGCCGTGCCCAGGACGACACCGGCTATGTGCAACCCACTTACCGCCAGTTGCGCGCCGTGCGTGGTACTCGGTCGATTTATCACAACAATGCCATCCAGTCTTGGTTGGTGCAGGAAAGCGGGGAGGTCAAAAATGTTCAGCTCTCCTGAGGCCGTCTTCAGGCGTCTCTTGCTGGCCCTGGGGCTAGTGGCCAGCCTAGGTGCAGCCGCCCAGTCCACCGCCTTCCCAGGCGTGGGTCGACCGGCCACCGCCAAGGAGATTGCTCGTTGGGACATTGATGTGCGCCCTGACTTCAAGGGCTTGCCCGCCGGCTCGGGCTCGGTGGCCAAAGGCCAAGAGATTTGGGAGGCCAAGTGCGCCCAGTGCCATGGCGTCTTTGGTGAGTCCAATGAGGTCTTCAGTCCACTGGTTGGGGGCACTACCGCGCAGGACGTCAAGACCGGGCGCGTGGCCAACTTGGCGCGAGAAGACTACCCGGGCCGCACCACCATGATGAAGGTGGCCACGGTCTCGACCCTGTGGGACTACATCAATCGTGCCATGCCCTGGAATATGCCCAAGTCATTGAGCCCGGACGAGGTCTATGCGGTCACGGCTTTCATGCTCAATCTGGCCAACGTCTTGCCCGACGATTTCGTGCTGTCGGACAAAAACATCGCTGAAGCGCAAAAACGCATGCCCAACCGCAACGGCATGAGCACCAAGCACGCGATGTGGCCGGGTAGGGAGTTTGGCGCAGTACCCAAGCCCGACGCCCGCAACACCTTGTGCATGAAGGACTGCGCGGCCGAAGCTAAGGTGGCCTCTTTGCTGCCCGACCACGCCCGCAATGCTCATGGCAACTTGCAGGAACAAAACCGT
>RGCL01000018.1 GCA_009919175.1 Betaproteobacteria bacterium | reverse complement strand
GAGGTGGTGCGCAGCAAAGGCGAAAGCGAAGTGGCCGTAGGCCGCCTGGTTCGCCAAACCCTCAAGGACTTGCAGGCGCAAAACCCTGACCTGGAGATTCAGGAGGCCTTTGACTTTGTGACGCCGGTGGAAGAGGAATACACGGGCTCGCTCACCTTGTTGTATGAAGGCGCGATCCTGGCGGTGCTGGTGGTGTGGCTCTTTCTGCGCGACTGGCGTGCCACCTTTGTGTCGGCTGTGGCCCTGCCCCTGTCGGTCATCCCGGCCTTCATTGGCATGGCCTATCTGGGTTTTTCCATCAACGTGGTGACCTTGCTTGCGCTCTCGCTGGTGATTGGTGTTTTGGTTGACGACGCCATCGTGGAGGTGGAAAACATCGTTCGTCACCTGCGCATGGGCAAAACACCCTATCAGGCCGCCATGGAAGCCGCAGACGAAATTGGCCTGGCAGTGATTGCCACCACCTTCACCCTGATTGCCGTGTTTTTGCCCACGGCCTTCATGGCGGGTATTCCAGGCAAGTTCTTCAAGCAGTTTGGCTGGACTGCGTCACTGGCTGTTTTTGCCTCGCTGGTGGTGGCGCGCATGCTCACGCCCATGATGGCCGCCTACATCCTCAAGCCGGTGGTCGCCGCCGAGCATGAGCCGCGCTGGCTCACGCGCTACATGGCATGGGCGGCCTGGTGCACCCGCCATCGCCTGGCCACCATGATCATGGCGACCTTGTTTTTCATTGGCTCCATCATGCTGGTGCCATTGTTGCCGCAGGGCTTCATCCCCCCCGATGACAACTCACAAACCCAGGTCTATGTGGAGTTGCCACCGGGCTCCACGCTCAAGCAAACCCAGGCCAGCACCGAGCAGGCGCGCCAGTTGCTCATGCAAGTGCCCCATGTGAAAAGCATCTACACCACCATCGGTGGCGGCAGCGCCGGCACAGATCCTTTTGCCGGCAGCGGGGTGGCCGAGGCCCGCAAGGGCACGCTCACCATCCAGCTCAGCGAGCGGGGCAAGCGTCCGCGCAAGCAGGTGATCGAAAACCAGATCCGCGCTGCCTTGCAGCAACTCCCTGGCGTGAGAACCAAGGTGGGTCTGGGCGGCTCGGGCGAGAAATACGTGCTGGTGCTCACCGGCGACGATCCCCAGACCTTGCAGTCGGCAGCGCTGTCGGTGGAACAGGATTTGCGCACCATCGAAGGCCTGGGCTCCATCGCGTCCACCGCCAGCCTGGTGCGCCCTGAAATTGCAGTGCGTCCCGACTTTGCCAAGGCTGCAGACCTGGGCGTGACCAGTGCAGCCATCAGCGACACCTTGCGCGTGGCCACCCTGGGTGACTACGACGCGTCGCTGGCCAAACTCAATTTGTCGCAGCGGCAAGTGCCCATGCGCGTCAAGTTGGACGAGCAGGCCCGACAAGACCTTGCGGTGCTGGAGCGACTCATGGTGCCGGGCAGCAAAGGCCCGGTGATGCTGGGACAGGTCGCGCAACTCGAGATCAACGGCGGACCGGCGGTGATCGACCGCTATGACCGGCAGCGCAACATCAACTTCGAGATTGAACTCTCGGGCATGCCCCTGGGCGATGTGACGCAGGCTGTGCAAAAACTGCCAGCCCTGCAAAACCTGCCCGCAGGGGTGAAGGTGGTGGAAGTGGGGGACGCCGAGGTGATGGGCGAGCTCTTTGCCAGCTTTGGCCTGGCCATGCTGGTGGGGGTGCTGTGCATCTACATTGTGCTGGTGCTGCTCTTCAAGGGCTTTTTGCATCCCATCACCATCTTGGCCGCCTTGCCCCTGTCGTTGGGTGGCGCCTTTGTGGGGTTGCTGATTGCGCAAAAAAGCTTTTCCATGCCGTCCCTCATCGGTCTCATCATGCTCATGGGCATTGCCACCAAGAATTCCATCCTGCTGGTGGAATACGCCATCGAGGCGCGACGTGGCCGACCGGCTTCAGAGGGCCATCCTGCCGTGCCCGGCATGAGCCGCTGGGATGCCTTGATGGATGCGTGTCACAAGCGGGCTAGGCCGATTGTGATGACCACGATTGCCATGGGTGCGGGCATGTTGCCCATTGCCTTGAGCTGGGGTGCTGCCGATGCCAGCTTTCGCTCGCCCATGGCGATTGCGGTGATCGGGGGCTTGCTCACCAGCACGGTGCTGAGCCTGCTGGTGATCCCGGTGGTCTTCACCTACCTCGACGATCTGGCCCAGTGGTCTGCGCGCTGGTGGCAGCGCCTGGTGCGACGCGCCTGAGCGGGGTTGACTTTGAATGCTACATTGCGGCCATGAAGGATTTGATGGGTCGCCATGTGGTGCTGGGTTTGAGCGGTGGCATAGCCTGCTACAAGGCCGCCGAGTTGTGCCGTGCGCTCATCAAGGCTGGCGCCACGGTGCAAGTGGTCATGACCGAAGCTGCTGAACACTTCATCACGGCCACCACCCTGCAAGCCCTCTCGGGGCGGTCTGTTTACACCTCGCAATGGGACACGCGTGAGGCCAATTCCATGGCCCACATCAACCTCAGCCGCGAGGCCGACCTTGTGCTCATCGCGCCCGCCAGTGCCGACTTCATGGCCAAGTTGCTTCATGGCCGAGCCGACGAATTGCTCAGCCTCCTGTGCCTGGCCCGCCCGCGCGAGACCGTGCCCCTGATGATCGCCCCTGCGATGAATCGCGAGATGTGGCATCACCCTGCGACCCAGCGCAATGTGGCGCAACTCCAGGCCGATGGCACGCTGGTGCTGGGCGTGGGTGAAGGCGACCAGGCCTGTGGCGAAGTGGGGGATGGCCGCATGCTCGAACCCCATGAATTGCTCGCCGAGGTGGTCGCGCATTTCCAACCCAAGCACCTCGCGGGTCGGCGCGTGCTGGTGACGGCAGGTCCCACCTTTGAGCCCCTGGACCCCGTTCGAGGGCTCACCAATCGCTCCAGCGGCAAGATGGGGTTTGCGATCGCTCAGGCCGCGCAGGAGGCCGGTGCGGCCGTGACCCTGGTGGCTGGTCCCGTGGCCTTGGCCACACCACGCGGCGTGCGGCGTGTGGATGTGACCACTGCGGTCGACATGGATCAGGCGGTGTCGGCCTTGCAAGATGAGGCCGATGTCTTTGTGGCCACGGCTGCCGTGGCCGATTGGCGCGCAGCCCAGGTGAGTGAGGAAAAAATCAAGAAGTCGCCCGCTGCCACCGCGCCCAGCCTGAGCTTTGTTGAAAATCCCGACATCCTCGCGCGCGTAGCCGCCAGCGACCGTGCGCGCAGCGGGGCTTTGTTTTGCGTGGGCTTTGCCGCCGAGAGTCATGACCTGTTGGCCCATGCGCAGGCCAAGCGCCTGCGCAAGGGCGTGCCCTTGCTGGTGGGCAACCTGGGGCCGGCCACCTTTGGGCAAGACGACAACCGGTTGCTGCTCATCGATGACCACAGCGTCACCGAACTGCCCCTGGCCTCCAAGCTCGCCTTGGCGCGGCAGTTGGTGGCGCGCATTGCCCAATCCCTGACCTGAGTCAGGTCGTACCGAAAGGAATCACATGCTGGATCTGGCCGTCAAGATTTTGGATGAGCGTTTGCGAGATCAATTGCCCGCCTATGCCACCCCTGGCAGTGCAGGCCTGGACTTGCGCGCCGCCATCGATGCGCCCAAGGTGATCGAGCCCGGTCAGGCCGAGCTCATTCCAACCGGCTTGGCCATCCATCTTGCAGACCCAGGCTACGCCGCGATGATCCTGCCGCGCTCCGGTCTTGGCCACAAGCATGGCATGGTGTTGGGCAATTTGGTGGGCCTCATCGACAGCGACTACCAGGGGCAGTTGATGGTGAGCGCCTGGAATCGCAGCCAGACCGCCTACACCTTGCAACCGCTGGAGCGACTCGCCCAATTGGTCATCGTGCCAGTGATGCAGGCGCGCTTGTCGGTGGTCGAGGATTTCCAGGCCACCACCGAGCGGGGTGCGGGTGGTTATGGTTCAACTGGCGTGAAGTGAAGCCCGCCTGGGGCCAAAGGGGTCAGTCGTCCAGCCGGGAGCTGGGCTCGACCCGAAAGAAGCCTTGTCCCGCGCTGCCTTTTTCCACTTCTTCCGGCTTGGCTTGACGCACCAGCTGAACACCCAGCTCGATTTGCAAGGCCATGCCCGCCAGGGGATGGTTGCCATCCAGCACCACATGCTCAGGGTAGAGATCGGACACGGTGAACAGGACATCGCTGGGCGCATCGGGATTGCATCCACTGGGCAAGGCCTGTCCTTCGATGGTCATGCCCACTTCGAGGTCTTTGGGAAACAGCGAACGGGCTTCAAGAAAAACCAGTTGTTCGTCGTATTCGCCAAAAGCTTCTTCGGGTTCGAGCCGCACCAGCACCTTGTCGCCGCTGCCCAGGCCTTGCAAGGCGGCTTCGAGCTTGGCCAGTAAATCGGAGCCGCCCACCAGGAATTCGATGGGGTCTTGGGTTTCGTCGAGCACCTCGCCTTGTGCATCGCACAAGGTCCAGGTGAGGCCGACCACACAGGGGTTAGAGATCTTCATGGGGGACAATTGTCTCAGTTTGAGCCAACAGGAGACCACGGTGAACTGGACCATCCAATGGGGAGCGATCACGCAGGCGCAGTTCATGTCGCGCCATTGGCAGCAACGCCCCTTGTTGGTGAGGCAGGCTTTTGCTGGCTTCAAGCCCTTGCTGGGGGTCGAGCAGCTCTTTGAGCTGGCGTGTCACGAGGATGTGGAGTCCCGTTTGATCCGCCACGACGGCTTGTTCAACGACTGGTCGGTGACGCACGGCCCTTTCACCCGCCGCCAAATTCCTTCGCCCAAGAAGCCGCACTGGACGGTGCTGGTTCAGGGCGTAGATTTGCACAACGATGCCGTGAGCCAGCTCATGCGTGCCTTTCGCTTCATTGGTGAGGCGCGCCTGGACGACTTGATGATTTCTTATGCCAGCCATGGCGGTGGCGTGGGTCCGCATCTGGACAACTACGATGTGTTTTTATTGCAGGCGCAGGGCGTGCGCGAATGGCGCATTGGCCCCGTCAAGCGGCCGCAGTGGCAAGCAGGCGCCCCACTCAAATTGCTGCACCAGTTCAAGCCCCAGGAGGTGATTCAACTCCATCCCGGCGACATGCTCTATTTGCCCCCGGGCTATGGTCACGATGGCGTTGCGGTTGGCCCCGACTGCATGACGTATTCCATTGGCTTTCGCGCGCCCACCCAGGGGGAACTGGCGCACCATGTGCTGCAAAGGCATCTGGAAACCGATAACACCGACGAATTGGCGCATGGCCAGAGGTATGCCGATGCGGGTATCCGGCCTACGGCCACGCCAGGGCGCATCCCGCCTGCCTTGCAGGACTTTGGCTTGCAGGCGGTCACCGCCTTGCTCTCCCAGCCTCAGGCCTTGCGCCTGGCTTTGGGTGAGGTCCTCACCGAGCCCAAGCCCAGGGTCTGGTTCACTGCGCGCTCCCGTGTGAAGCTGGGGGCATGCCAACTCGATCGCCAAAGCCGCATGTTGTGGGACAACACCCATGTCTTCCTCAATGGTGAGGCCTGGAAGGTCAAGGGCGAGGATGCCCGCTTGCTCAGACAACTGGCCGATGAGCGTCAACTCAGCGAGGTCCAGGTGCGCAGCGCCTCGACGGACCTCCAGGCTTTGCTGCGGGATTGGCTGCAGCAGGGCTGGCTCCAACCACTGGGGCGTTCATGAAAGATTTACAATCCGGTAACCAGATAACTAGGATTAACCCTTAGTCTATGGGAGTTTGCTGACAAGCAAGCGCCGAGGGGGCAACCCCCGGTTGATCAACCGTTTTATTCCCTCTAGAAGGATCCCAAATGAAAAAGTCCCTGCTCTTGGCAACGATTCTGGCCGCCGCTCTCGCCGCATGTGGCAAGTCTGAGGCTCCCGCTCCTGCCGCAGCACCTGCTCCCGCTCCTGCCGCAGCTCCCGCTCCCGCAGCAGACAACGCACAGCCCGCAGCTGCTCCCGCAGCCGCTCCCGCTGCCGACGCACCTGCAGAGCAGAAGAAGCCCTAATTTTTGGGTTTCCAAAGCAAAAGCCACCCTCGGGTGGCTTTTTTCATGGGCGCAGCCAAAGCTCAGGCGCGGCAGACCTTGATCCAGGGGCTACTCGCCGTGGGCGAAGCCACCTGGACTTCAACAGGGCGGTTTTGCAAGGAGGCGTCCAGTGCCGAGCGCGCCAGCTCAGGCGTGTTGTTGCGCTCGCTCAGGTGCGCAGCGAGCACATAGGTCAGATGGGGATGCCACACCCGTTCCATGAGCTGGGCAGAGGCCTGATTCGACAAATGCCCCAGTCGCCCTGAAATCCGTGATTTCAAAAAGGGGGGATAGGCCGATTTCGCCAGCAGATCGGTGTCGTGGTTGGTCTCCAGGATCAGGGCGTTGCAGCCCTGAAGGCTTTCCACCACATGCTCGCTGACATGCCCCAGGTCGGTCACCACGCCCAGGGTGACCTCACCATCGGTGCAGGTCAGCTGCAAGGGTTCGCGCGCATCATGGGGTACGGTGAAGGGGTGGATTTGCAAAGCCCCAATGGTGCTGGCCGTGGCGTCGTGCATCCACTGGATGCGGCGCTCGTCCAGCCCCCAACTGGGCGCGTCACTGGCCAGCCAGGTGCCGTGACTGATGCAGATGTTGGCCTGGCTGCGTTGCAAGACCGCGCGCGCGTGGCCAATGTGGTCAGCATGCTCATGCGTGATGAAGAGGGCATCGAGGTCGGTGAGGGACAAGCCCAGCGCACCGAGTCGACGATCGAGTTCCTTGACCCCCAGTCCACAATCGACCAACACCCGCGTGCTGCGGGTGGTGTCGGTGGATTCAATCAGGGTGGCGTTGCCGCTGCTGCCGCTGGCCAGGTTTGCAAAACGAAGCACGGTTATTGCAGCGACTCAAGCAGCCTTTGCAGAATGAGCGTGGCGTCTTCGCTGGCATCGGGCTGACCCAGGTTGTTCAAGACCTGGATTTGCGTTGTGCCATTGGCATCGCTCAGCTGGATGCGGAACTCGCTGGGGAACTCAGGCTTTTTGGTGCGGGTGAAGGTGCGCTTGAAAAAGCCGGGCTCTTCTTTCACACGCGGGTCGATGTAGCGCAGGTAGTAGAGGCCTCTGGCAGCATCGCGGTCCTGGATGGTGAAGCCCACGCGATCCAGAGCCAAACCCACATGTCGCCAGGCCACATTCAGGGGCTGCTGGTAGGTCAGCACTTTTTTGCCGTTGGTGGTGCTCAAGGCTGCTTGCTTGACCGCGTTGCCCGAGCTCACGGCGGCCTGGGCCACTTCGGTGGAAGAACCCAACTTGACCATCAGGCGACGCAGGAACTCGTTTTCGAGGAAGGGATCAGAGGGCCGTGCCTGCCACTTGGTGGAGGTGCGATCGGTCACACGTTCACCGCCCGTGAAGACCTCTTCCACCCCACGGTGGGCGATATAAATGTCCACGCCCTGGGCTGTGCGCTCCACGCGGGTGAGGTATTTGTCTTTCTCACCTGTGGAAGCCAGGCTGTCAAAGAGTTTGCCCAAGGCTTTGCGAACCATGTCCTGAGGCAACCTGGCGCGGTTCTCAGCCCACTCGGTTTCGAGAATGCCAGCCTGAGCATCCTCGGTGGTGTAGGTAAAGCCGTTGTCCAGCCAGAAAGACTGCACCACAGGCCAGACTTTTTCTGCGGGTTGCTTGACGCTGATCCAGGCCAGCTTGCCTTCACGTTTGAAGGTCACGTCGCCCAAGACCTGGGGTGCGATTTGCTGCTGCGCTTGAGGCAGGTTTTGCTTGGCCTGATTGGCACTCACCACCTGACCCGGCACAGCGTAGCGGTTTTGTGAATTGGGCAACTTGGACAAGTCGGGAGGAACATCGAGACGGGTGGATTCAGCCGCCTGGGGGGTTCCATAGTCCACAGGGCTGTCTGACACCTTGGAGGTGCCGCAAGCGCTCAACAACAGAACCAGCGCAACCGCTAAGGGACTGACAAACGGATGGTTCAAAGGGTGTTTCATGGCGATTCGCATTCAATCAAAGTAAGCCACTGGCTTTGAGGGCTTGCTCAACCGTGGTGTGATGGGATGCCGACAAAGGGGTGAGCGGTAAGCGCAGGTGCGGACCGCAAAGGCCCATGCGGTGCATGGCCCACTTGAGCGGGATGGGGTTGGCCTCAACAAACAAATACTTGTGCACCGGCATGAGTTGCTTTTGGATGCGCATGGCGGTGTCGCGGTCGCCACGCGTGGCAGCGGCACACAACTCGTGCATGGCCTTGGGCGCAATGTTGGCTGTGACGCTCACATTGCCCTGGCCGCCACACAGCATGAGGGCCACCGCCGTGGGGTCATCCCCCGAGAGAACGGCAAAGCCCTTGGGCACATCACGGATCAGCCAAATGGCGCGTTCGAGGTTGCCGGTGGCTTCCTTGATGCCAATGATGCCGGGCACCTGGGCGAGGCGCAGCACGGTGTCGTGCTGCATGTCTGCCACTGTGCGCCCCGGCACGTTGTAGAGCACCATGGGCAGGTCCACCGCCTGAGCAATGGCCTTGAAATGCTGGTAGAGGCCTTCTTGCGAAGGCTTGTTGTAGTAGGGCACAACTTGCAGCTGGCAGTCGGCGCCCACCTTTTTTGCGAACTGGGCGAGTTCGATGGCCTCGGCGGTGGAATTGGCGCCACAGCCCGCCATGATGGGTCTGCGGCCTTTGGCTTGCTCCACCGCAACCCGGATGATCTCGCAATGCTCATCCACATTGACGGTGGGGGATTCACCCGTGGTGCCCACCACGCAAATGCAGTCTGTGCCTTCGGCGATGTGCCAGTCGATGAGTTTTCGCAGGGCTGCATAGTCCACGCTGCCGTCATCGTGAAAAGGGGTGGCGAGCGCCACAATGCTGCCAGAGATGCTGATCATGTCGGTATCCTCAAGGAAGAACGATTCTAGCGATTTGGGCCTGGGCTTGAGCCCCATCCCGAAGTGCCCCAAAACCTTAAGGCTGATTCGACAAAGGGTCGTTGAGGGGGTGCTCCAAGGGCCTGCTCAGTCGCCTGGCCGCCATGCGTTGCACCTGACGTTGGGGCTGTTCAAGCACACCTTGCTCAAAGGCCACCACATGCCAATCGGCAAAGACCTCCAACAGCTCCGAAGGTTGCAGCAGGAAGTCGTCGCGGCTGGGTTTGCCAAAGCGGGCATTGCCCCAGGCAAAGGTTTCATACACCAGCCAGCCGCCGGGTTTGACCGCCGACTTCAGGTGCGGCCAAAGGGGTCGCCACAAATAATGCGTCACCACCACGGCATCGAACTGGCGCTGCCCCAGCGGCCATGCCGCGCCGGGCGCTTCGAGGTCGGCGCGCAAGGTGTCACCCCACGCACTGGCCACTTCGAGAGCTTGCGGGTCACGGTCCACGCCCGTCACCGTGTGACCGTGTTCATTGAGCCATCGCATGTGCCGCCCTGAACCGCACGCGACATCGAGCACGAGCGCGCCTTTGGGCCACTGCCTGGCAAAGCGGATCACCCAATCAGAGGCTGGCGCGCTGGCGTGCATGCCTGGCGCTCAAAAACACGCCCACACCTGGTTGGTGAGGGCAATCAGCACGTCGGGCTGGAAATAAAACATGAATACCGCCGTCAGCACCAGCGCAACCAGGCTGGCCACAAGGGCTTTGAACCAGGGGGTTTGGAGGGGCGAGGCGTTCATAGGGTGAGCTGGCTTTAGTTGGGATGAGCCAGGCCTGCCTGGGGCGTCTGGCGCTCGATGGGTCGCTCTTTGACCGGCCAATTGACCCCTGCCGCAAAAATGCCCAGGGCAATCGACAAGTACCAGACCACGTCGTAGGAGCCGGTGCGGTCATACAGCAATCCGCCCAGCCACACGCCCATGAAAGAGCCGACCTGGTGGCTGAAAAAAACAAAGCCGCCCAGCATGGACAAGTGGGCGACGCCAAAAATTTGTGCGATGGTGGCATTGGTGGGGGGCACCGTGGACAACCACAGCAAGCCCATGAGGCCTGCAAACACATACACCGAGAGCGGACTCACTGGCGTGAAGATGAACCACACGATGACCACCGAGCGCATGATGTAGATGAAGGAGAGGATGCGGGGCTTGGAGAGGCGCTGACCCGCCCAGCCTGCAAGGTAGGTGCCAAAGACATTGAACAAACCCACCAGGGCCAAGGCGGTGCTGGCCACATGGGGCTCCTGACCCAAGTCCTTGAGGTAGCTGGGCAAGTGAACGCCGATGAACACCACCTGGAAACCACACACAAAGTAGCCCGCCATCAGCAACTGGAAGCTGCGATAGCCAAAGGCCTCGCGCAAGGCCGAACCAATCGACTGGCGCTGCGCCATGGCGGCGTTGGCCTGCATGTTCTCCTTGAGGCCAAAGGCCAGGGGCACGGCCACCAAGGCCATGGCGGCCAAAGCCCACAAGGCCATGTCCCAGCCCAGGTTGGCAATCAGCCAGCCCTCGGTGGGCACCATGAGGAATTGACCGAATGAGCCCGCTGCTGCTGTCACGCCCATGGCCCAGGAGCGTTTTTCCGCGCTCACATTGCGGCCAATCACACCATAGACCACGGCATAGGTGGTGCCCGCTTGTGCCATGCCCACCAGCACGCCCGCCGTGAGCGAGAACACCTGGGGTGATGTCGATTGCGCCATGCCCGCCAGCCCCAGGGCATAGGCCACTGCGCACACCACGATGACTCGGAAGGCGCCAAAGCGATCGGCCACCATGCCCGAGAAGATGCCCGCCAGACCCCAGGTGATGTTTTGCACCGCAATGGCCATGGAGAAATCTTCGCGCAACCAGCCGCGTTCGCTGGTGATGGGCTGCAGCCACAAACCAAAGCCATGGCGAATGCCCATGGCGAGGGTGACGATGAGTGCGCCGCAGATGAGGACCTGCCACATGGGCAGTGCATGGGGGTGTGATCGATGAGGCATGACGCAACTGTATCTGCTTGTGAAAGCCTTTGTATTCAGCCGCATTCGCCCATGAGACACAGACCCCATGACTACAATCCGCGCCCATGTCCACCAAACGAAATGAATACGCCGAGAGTGCCATTCGCGTGCTCAAAGGTCTGGAGCCGGTCAAGCAGCGACCGGGCATGTACACCCGCACCGACAACCCCCTGCACATCATTCAGGAAGTGCTGGACAACGCCGCTGACGAAGCGCTGGCAGGCTATGGCAAACGCATTGCCGTGGTGCTGCACAGTGACGCATCGGTGAGCATTGAAGACGACGGCCGGGGCATTCCCTTTGGGCTGCACCCCGAGGAAAAAGCGCCTGTGGTTGAACTCGTGTTCACGCGCCTGCATGCGGGGGGCAAGTTCGACAAGGGGCAAGGCGGGGCTTACAGTTTTTCGGGCGGTCTGCATGGCGTGGGCGTGAGCGTCACCAATGCCTTGTCCAACAAACTGCAAGTCACTGTGCAGCGCGATGGCCAAGTGGCCAGCCTCACCTTTGCCCAGGGCGATGTGGTCGAGCCCCTCAAGGTGCGCAAGGCCGAGGCGGGCGAGCGCCGCTCGGGCACGGACGTGCGCGTGTGGCCCAACCCCAAGTATTTCGAGTCGGCTCAGCTGCCCATGGGCGAGCTGGTGCATTTGCTGCGCAGCAAGGCCGTGCTCATGCCAGGCGTGGTGGTGAGCCTGCTCAACGAAAAGACCAAGGAACAACAGCAGTGGCAGTACAAGGGCGGCCTCAAGGACTATTTGCTGCAAACCCTGGATGCCGAGGTCCTCATCCCCGAGTTTGAGGGCGAGGGCTTTGCCGATGCCCAGCACGAGTCCTTTGCCGAAGGCGAGGGCGCGAGCTGGTGTTTGGCCTTCACCGCCGAAGGTCCCCTGGTGCGCGAAAGCTATGTCAACCTCATCCCCACGCCCGCTGGCGGCACCCACGAAGCCGGCCTGCGCGAGGGCTTGTTTCAGGCGGTCAAGGGCTTCATTGATTTGCACGCGCTCTTGCCCAAAGGGGTCAAGCTCATGCCCGAGGATGTGTTCGCGCGTGCCAGCTTTGTGCTCAGTGCCAAGGTGCTCGATCCCCAGTTCCAGGGGCAGATCAAGGAACGGTTGAATTCACGCGATGCCGTTCGCCTGGTGGCGGGCTTTGTGCGCCCGGCCCTGGAGCTCTGGCTCAATGACCATGTGGCGCAGGGCAAGACCCTGGCTGAATTCGTCATCCGCACGGCGCAAGCGCGCCAGCGTGCAGGGCAAAAGGTCGAAAAGCGCAAAGGCTCGGGCGTGGCCGTGCTGCCTGGCAAGCTCACCGACTGCGAAAGCCGGGACACGGCGGCCAACGAGATTTTTCTCGTTGAAGGCGATAGCGCCGGGGGCAGTGCCAAGATGGGTCGTGACAAAGAAACCCAGGCCATCCTGCCCCTGCGTGGCAAAGTGCTCAACACCTGGGAGGTTGAGCGCGATTTGCTCTTCAAGAACACCGAGGTGCACGACATCGCTGTGGCCATTGGCGTTGACCCGCATGGCCCCAACGACTCGCCCGACTTGTCGGGTCTGCGCTATGGCAAGGTCTGCATCCTCTCCGATGCCGACGTCGACGGCTCGCACATCCAGGTCTTGTTGCTGACGCTCTTTTTCCGCCACTTCCCCAAACTCATCGAGGCCGGTCATGTGCATGTGGCGCGCCCACCCCTGTTTCGCGTGGATGTGCCCGCACGCGGCAAAAAGCCAGCGGCCAAGCGCTACGCCCTCGATGACGGCGAATTGCAAGCCATCCTGGACCATTGCGAAAAAGACGGTGTGAGCCGCGACAAATGCAGCATCAGCCGCTTCAAGGGTTTGGGCGAGATGAATGCCGAGCAGTTGTGGGAAACCACCCTCAACCCCGACACCCGCCGCTTGTTGCCCGTGAGCCTAGGCCCCATGGACCAAGCCGCCACCGAGCACCTCTTCAATCAACTCATGGGCAAGGGCGAGGCTGCATCGCGCCGCGAGCTCATGGAGTTGCATGGCGACTCGGTGGACATTGATGTGTAAAGGCACTGGCCATGAGTGATTTGTTGAATTTCCCCACCCAAGCGCCCGATGCCGACGACGGCGATCACCTGGGCGCCTATGCCCAGCGGGCCTACCTCGAATATGCCTTGAGCGTGGTCAAGGGTCGCGCCTTGCCCGATGTGTGCGATGGCCAAAAGCCCGTGCAGCGTCGCATCCTCTTTGCCATGGACCGCCTGGGTCTGGGCTTTTCTGGTCCCAATGGCAATACACCCGCCAAGCCCGTCAAGAGCGCGCGCGTGGTGGGCGACGTGCTGGGCCGCTTTCACCCCCACGGCGATCAGGCGGCCTACGATGCCCTGGTGCGCATGGCACAGGACTTCTCCCAGCGCTATCCCCTCATCGACGGCCAGGGCAACTTCGGCTCACGCGATGGCGATGGCGCAGCGGCCATGCGCTACACCGAAGCTCGCCTGGCCAAGATCACCCGCTTGCTGCTCGACGAAATCGACCAGGGCACAGTGGACTTCATCCCCAACTACGACGGCTCCACCGATGAGCCCAGGCAGCTGCCAGCGCGCTTGCCGTTCTCGCTGCTCAATGGCGCAAGCGGCATTGCCGTGGGCATGGCCACGGAAATCCCCAGCCACAACTTGCGCGAAGTCGCCTCGGCTTGCGTGGCCCTGATCCAAAACCCCAAGCTGGGTGACGACGAGTTGCTCAACCATTTGCCCGGTCCCGATTACCCCGGCGGTGGCCAGATCATCAGCAGCGCTGCTGACATTGCCGAGGCCTATCAAACCGGGCGGGGCTCGCTCAAGGTGCGCGCGCGCTGGCTGGTGGAAGACCTGGCACGCGGCCAATGGCAAGTGGTGGTCAACGAGTTGCCCCCCGGCGTGAGCGCGCAGCGCGTGCTCGAGGAAATCGAAGAACTCACCAACCCCAAGGTCAAGGCCGGTAAAAAAGCCCTCACCCAAGAACAAACCCAACTCAAGGCCACGGTGCTGGCCGTGCTCGACGGTGTGCGCGACGAGTCCTCCAAGGATTCGCCCGTGCGCATCGTCTTCGAGCCCAAGACGCGCACCATCGACCAGGGCGAGTTCGTTCAAACCCTGCTGGCTCACACCAGCCTGGAGAGCTCCGCGCCCATCAACCTCACGGCGGTGGGTCTGGATGGGCGCCCCGTGCAGAAAAACCTGCGTGGCCTGCTCACCGAATGGATCGAGTTTCGTCAGGCCACGGTCACCCGTCGCAGCCAGCACCGCCTGGCCAAGGTGCTCGATCGCATCCACATCCTGGAAGGGCGGCAGCTGGTGCTGCTCAACATCGATGAGGTCATTCGCATCATTCGCAACAGCGACGAGCCCAAGGCGGCGCTCATCGAGCGGTTTCGCCTCACCGACCGCCAGGCTGAAGATATCCTTGAAATCCGCTTGCGCCAATTGGCCAGGCTCGAAGCCATCAAGATCGAACAAGAGCTGTCCGAGCTGCGCAAGGAACAACAAGAGCTGGAAAAAATCCTGGGCAGCGCCAGCGCCCTCAAGCGCCTCATCGTCAAGGAAATCGAAGCCGATGCCAAAGTGTTTGGCGACGAGCGGCGCACCCTGATCCAAGCCGAGCGCCGTGCCGTGGCCGAGGTCAAGGTCATCGATGAGCCCGTCACGGTGGTGGTTTCTGAAAAAGGCTGGGTGCGCGCGCGCACTGGCCATGGGCATGACCCGGCCAGCTTTGCCTTCAAGTCGGGGGACACCTTGTATGGCACCTTCGAGTGCCGCACCGTCGATTGGCTGGTGGCCTTGGGCAGCAATGGCCGCATCTATTCCGTGCCCGTCTCGGGCTTGCCTGGCGCACGCGGCGATGGACAGCCCGTCACCACCATGATCGAGCTCGAAGCCAACACACAGTTGATGCACTTCATTGCCGCGCCCGCCACCGCCACGGTGTTGCTCAGTGGCTCGGGCGGCTTTGGTTTTCTGGCTCGCATCGAGCATGTGCTCACCCGCCAAAAGGCGGGCAAGGCATTCATCACCCTCAGCCAGGGCGAGACGCCCTGCAAGCCCTCTTTGGTGGGCGGTGGCAATGCGTCCACGCCCCAGGCCGATGCCACGCATGTGTGTTGCGCCAGCACGGGCGGGCGCATCCTCACCTTTGAAATGGGTGAACTCAAGCTCATGGAAAAAGGGGGGCGTGGCCTCACCCTCATGGACCTGGAAGCCAAGGATGCGCTGGCCGGTGCGGCGGCCTACACGCGCAGCGTGCGCCTGAGCGGTGTGGGCCGTGGCGGCAAGCCGCGCGAAGAGACGCTGGAAATCCGCAGCCTCAACAATGCCCGTGGAGCGCGGGCGCGCAAGGGCAAGGCGGCCGATCTGGGCTTCAAGCCCCAAGCGGTGGTCAGGGTGGAGTGAGGGCGTTCAAGCCCTGATCAAAACCCCAACTCGGCGCCTGCACCCAGCAAGGTCATCACCCCCATCACGGCAAACAGCGCAGCGGCGATGCGGTGAACCAGGGTCATGGGGATGCGACCCGCGAGTCGCTCACCCAGATACACCGCTGGCACATTGGCGATGAGCATGCCCAGCGTCGTCCCCACCACCACCACCCACGCGGTGTCAAACCGCGCGGCCATGGCCACGGTGGCGATCTGGGTCTTGTCGCCCATCTCGGCGATGAAAAAACTCACCAGGGTGGCGCCAAACACGCCCAGGCGATGGGCGATGCGCAATTCGTCCTCCTCGATCTCATCGGGGATCAGCGTCCACACGGCCATGGCGATGAACGACACGCCCAAGACCCAGCGCATGATGGACGGCCCGACCGTTGCCATGATCCACGCGCCCAAGGCGCCGGCAAGACCGTGGTTGATGAGCGTGGCCACCAGAATGCCCGCGACGATGGGCAAGGGCTTGCGAAAGCGAGCCGCCAGCAAAAAGGCCAGGAGCTGGGTTTTGTCGCCGATTTCGGCCAGCGCCACCACACCCGTTGAGACAAGGAAAGCTTCCATGATGATGGGGTTTCAGGATGAGGGGGTGGTTTGTACAAACCGCAAGATGTGCTGGGCAATCAACTCAGGGTTCTCGCGCTGCGGGAAGTGGCCGATGCCGGGCAGCAGCACGCGCTCGTAACGCGACTTGAAAAACCCTTCCTTGCCCGCCGACGATGCAGGCGGGTTCACCCCATCGGCCTCTCCATGCAGCATGAGGGTGGGCACATCGAGCACGGGCGCGGGGTTGAGCGCCGCGTCATCAGGCTCGTAGGTGGGGTTGCCGCTGGCATGGCCCCAGCGGTGGGTGTAGGAATGCAAGGTGACCTCGGGCCAATCGGGGTTGTCAAAGGCCTGAGCGGTTGCATCAAATTCAGCGGGGTCATACCAGCCTGCGGGCGCCCAGGTGTCCCACATGATGCGGGCAAAGTCTTTGCCCTGTGTGCGCACCGTGTGCTGACCACGCGGTGTGGCCATGAACCAGTGGTACCAGTAGTTGCGCACCTGCTCCAGCGACAGCGGCTGGTCTGGGGTGTTGGTGCCATAGCCCGAACTCACCAGCACCATGTGGCTGGCCACACCCGCTCGCAGCCCACAGGCATTGGCCACGGCGCGAGCGCCCCAGTCATGCCCCACCAAGACGGGGCGCTGCAGCCCCAGCGCATCGATGAACTCCAGCAAGTCCCGCCCCAGCGCCGCGAGTTGGCCACTGCGCGGCGTTTGGGCATCGAGGAACTGCGTGGGCGCAAAGCCGCGCAACGCGGGCACGATCACGCGCCAGCCCGCTTGCACCAGCAGGGGCACCACGCCTTGCCAGGTGCGCGTGCTGTCAGGCCAACCGTGTAGGAGCACGATGGGGCCACGGCCTTGGCGGTGGTGGTCCTCGTAAGCGATGCGCAACCAGGGCGTGTTGACATGGTGCCAGTCCATGTCAGACCTCGACGATCATCTCGATTTCGACACAGGCGCCCATGGGCAACTGGGCCACGCCAAACGCGCTGCGCGCATGTGCGCCTTGCTCGCCAAAGACCTGGCCAATGAGTTCGCTGCAGCCGTTGGTGACCAGGTGGTGTTCGGTGAAGCTGGGGGCGGAGTTCACCAGGCTCATGAGCTTGACGATGCGCTTGACGCGCGAGAGGTCGCCCACGGCGGCCTGCAACGTGCCCATGAGGTCAATGGCCACAGCGCGTGCAGCCTGCTGGCCTTCGGCGGTGGTCATGCCTGCGCCGAGCTGCCCCACCCAGGGCTTGCCGTCGCGCCTGGCGATGTGGCCGCTCAGGAAGATGAGGTTGCCCGTCTGCACAAAGGGCACATAGGCAGCTGCGGGTTTGGCCACGGGGGGCAGTTCAATGCCCAGGGCTTTGAGTTGGTCTTGTGGGGTCATGGGGGCAGTCCTTGATTGAAATCTGTACAACATCGCTATTGTTGTCCAAGCCCAGGCCAGGGTGCGTCACTCAAGAAACCCCGCCTCCATCCGATACGCAGCACATGGAAATCAATCGCAAACGCTTTGTTGCAGCATGCGCCCTGGTGACGGTGGGTCTCGCCGGCACGGGCTTGGCGCATGCGCAATGGGCTGAGTTGCTCAAGGAAGAAGGCGTCAACGCCTTTTTTGACAAGCAATCTGTGGGGCGGCAGAGCATCAACCGGTTTGCCTGGGTTTTGCTGGACTTGTCTGAGCCCATCCGCGTGAGCGACAAGGAATATGCCTCACGCATGGAGCGCTGGCGCATCGACTGCGCCAAGGACACGGCAGCGGTCCTGTCGGTGAGCCTGTTTGAAAAAGCCCAGGGCAAGGGTCAGGAACTGGTGGCCTTTGACGCTCCCGATTGGCGTCGACCAGGCAACGCCATACGCCCCAGCACCTACGTGGCCCAGCTCAGGCGCCAGGTGTGCCCCGCCAACGACCAACTCCCCTCGGGTTGAAGTCGCTTTCAGCGTGAGCCGGGCTTCACCTGCCCAGGCGGGTTTGTTCCTACATTGCCCCCTTCGAGTGGGCCGCTCAGGCCTCAACACAAAGGGGCCTCATGCCAGTTCAGACGCTTTGGATCACCCCCGTTTTTGTGGTGGTGCTGCTGGCCACGGGCTTGCATTTGCAGCAGGCTCAATTGCCGCATCCGAGCTGGTCGCTTTTCATTGCCATCCTGGGGTTGGGGGGCATGGTCTTGGGGGCGGTGCTCATGTCCACCCCGCGCCGCCTCATGCAGTGGCAACACCCGGGCACCTGGTCCTGGTCCCTGGCGGCGCACCTGGCCGCAGCGGCTCTGCTGCACCCCGCCTGGGGCGTGGGCGCGCTGGCGTGGTCGTGGGCGAATCACCGCGCCCAGACCCAGCTTGAACAGGCCTTGCCCCTGCAAGCCGAAGGCCAGCGCCTGCTGGTGCAAGGGCAGATCCTGAGCCTGCCGCAGCGCATGGAATCGGGCTGGCGCTTCAAGGTGGCGGTCTCGCACGCCACCGCCCTGGACGGTTCATCCTTGTCTTTCACCCTGCCACCGCTCATGCGGGTGAGCGTGCCCTACGCGGCCAGCGATGCGGCGCCAAGGGTGGGCGAGGTGTGGCGCTGGCCACTCAGGGTCAAAGCGCCTCATGGGTTTTTCAATCCGCATGGCGACGATGCCGAATTGCGTGCCTGGGCGCAAGGCGTGCAAGTTTGGGGCAGCGTCACCCAGCGCCGCGACGCGCCCCAAGCCCAGCGCCTCCTTGGCGCACAAGAGGCACCACTTGGGTCACTCGAGGTCCTGGTCGAGCGCTGGCGCGAGCGCGTGCGCGACCAATTGCTGCAGCGCTTGGATCAAGTTCAAGCCACAGCCACTGAGGCCAGCTCGCCAACCCAGACCCTCAACTTTGGTGTGGTGCTGGCCTTGCTGATGGGCGATCAATCGGCGATTGCCCCCAGCGATTGGCGCTTGTATCGCGACACCGGCATTGCCCACCTCATGAGCATCTCGGGGCTGCACATCACCGCCTGGTCTTTGCTGGTGGCGGCCCTGGTGCGCCGCCTGTGGCACTGGGCAGATGGACAGGGCTGGTCGTGGAGCCTCAGGTGGCCCGCACCCCAGGCCGCCTCGGTGCTGGGCTTGCTGGCTTCGCTGGCCTATGCCTTGTTCAGTGGCTGGGGCTTGCCTGCGCAGCGCACGGTGGGGATGCTGGCGCTGGTGGTGCTGCTCAAGTGGCGGGGTCATCACTGGCCATGGATCACGCAATGGCTGGGCATTGCGGCGGTCATCGCCCTGTGGCAGCCCACCAGCCTGTTGTCGGCGGGGTTTTGGCTGAGCTTTTTGGCTGTGGGTGTGTTGCTGGTTGAAACACCATTACAGCCTGTGAAAGGCCAGGGCTTGCGCTCGCTGGCTTGGCGCATGGTTCAGGGGGCGCGCACCCAGTGGCGGGTGAGTCTGCTGATGCTGCCCCTCACTTGGGTGTTTTTTGGTCAGCTGTCCTGGGTGGCTGCGCTGGTGAACCTGTGGGCCATTCCCTGGGTGTCGCTGGTGGTCTTGCCCCTGGCGGTGGCCTCGGTGTGGTGGGGGACAGCGCTGGGGTGGGCCATGTCTGCCGTGGGATGGATGCGCGAAGTCTTGCAATGGATGGCCGCCTGGGACTGGTCGGTGGGGTGGTGGCCAACTGCGCATCCGGTCTGGATGGTGTTGGCGGTGCTGGGGGCGATGGTGCTGGTGTGGGACCCCTGGCCTTGGCGCTGGCGCTGGTGGGGCGTGCTGGCCGTATGGCCGCTCTTGAGCGCGTCCGCGCCCGTGCCGGCCTGGGGCGAGTTGAGCCTGTGGGTGGTCGATGTGGGTCAAGGCCAGGCCGTGGTCTTGCGCACCCGGCACCAGACCTGGTTGTACGACGCAGGTCCGGGTCTGGATGGCGGCTGGAACGCGGGCGAGCAGGTGCTCTTGCCCATGCTGCGTGCCCTGGGTTGGCCCCTCCATGGCCTCATCCTGAGTCATGCCGATGCAGACCATGTGGGCGGTGCCATGGCCGTGCTTGGAGCCCACCCCCAGCTGACCTGGCTGGGGTCATTGCCCCCCTGGCATCGTCTGCATCAACTGCGCCCAGGGCGGGTCTGTCTGCGTGGCCAGCGCTGGTGGGTGGATGGGGTGCGATTTGAAGTGCTGCACCCGCTGGTCATCGACAACCAGCGCCCCACCAACCGTCAAAGCTGCGTGGTGCGGGTGCAGGCTGCATCGGGCTCGGTGCTGCTCATGGGCGACCTGGAGATGCGCGACGAACAGGCCCTGCTCGACGCGGGCACGGTGCTGCGCTCCGAGGTTTTGCTGGTGGGGCACCATGGCAGCCGCTCATCGAGCAGCCCGGCCTTTCTTCAAGCCGTCTCGCCACGCTGGGCCTTGATCCAGGCTGGCCACCTCAATCCCCATGGCCACCCTCATGCCTCAGTGGTGCAGGCCTTGAGGGACTCGGGTGCCGAGGTGGTGGCCACGCCCGCATGCGGGGCGATGAAGTGGGAATCGGTGAGGGCTGGGCAATTGCAATGTGAGCGCCACCAGCGGCGGCGCTATTGGCAACACCCGCTGGGGATTCAGGCCGTGACAGACGCCACGCGCTGATTGATGTGTGCCAAGGCCGCGTCCACCTGGTCGATGAGGATGAGGCACAAGTCACCTGGCGAGAGGCGTTCGAGGGCGCGGTCAATGGCGAGGAACTCGCCACGGATCTCTTCGACGCTGCGGGTTTGCTTGGCGGCTTTGAGGCCATCGCGCAGCAAGGCCAGCACTTCGCCATCCTTGCGGCCGCGTTGGCAGGCATCCTGGTAGAGGATGACATCGTCAAAGGCGTCGCCAATCAAACGGGTTTGCTCGCGCAAGTCCTCGTCGCGACGGTCGCCCGCGCCGCTGATGACCACCATGCGGCGCTCGGCGGGCATGTTGCTCACCGCCTGCACCAGGGCCTTGATGGCATCGGGGTTGTGACCATAGTCGGCAATGAGGGTCGCCCCGCGGTAATGGAACACGTTGAAACGCCCCGGCACCGCGTTGTGGTCGCTCACAAAGCTGGCCAGCCCCGATGCGATGTGATCCCAGCTGACCTGGCTTGCCCAGGCGGCGGCAATCGCTGCCATGGCGTTTTCAACCTGAAAGTCGATGGAGCCGTGGTGGGTGAGGGGGATGTTGGAGAGCGAGAAGCGCATTTGCATCTTGCCCTGCATGGCCACGATCTCGTCGTCTTCCACAAAGACCACGCGCTTGCCCTGGGCACGGTGGGTGGCCAGCACGGGGTGGTGAGGGTCGATGGCAAAAAAGGTGACTTCGCCTGGGCAATGCGGCGCCATGGCCACCACGATGGGGTCCGAGGCATTGAGCACAGCCATGCCGCTGGGGGCGACGTTTTGCACGATGACGCGCTTGAGCACCGCGAGGTCTTCCACGGTGGTGATGTAGTTGAGCCCGAGATGGTCGCCCATGCCGATGTTGGTCACCACAGCCACGCTGCAGCGGTCAAAGGCCAGGCCTTCGCGCAGCATGCCGCCGCGCGCGGTTTCCAAAACGGCGGCGTCCACGTCGGGGTGCATGAGCACGTTGCGCGCGCTGCGCGGGCCTGAGCAATCGCCCGTGTCGATCACGCGCCCATTGACGGTCACGCCGTCGGTGTTGGTCATGCCCACGCGCAAGCCGCTGCAGCGGAACAAATGGGCAATGAGGCGAACCGTGGTGGTCTTGCCATTGGTGCCGGTGACGGCCACCACGGGGATGCGGCCATCTTCACCAGGGGCAAAGACGGTGTCGACGATGGCCTCGCCCACTTGACGGCCTTTGCCAAAGGAGGGGCGCAGGTGCATGCGCAAGCCAGGTGCGGCATTGACCTCGACGATGCCGCCCGATTGCTCCTCCAGGGGTTTGAGCACGCTCTCGCACACCACATCAACCCCGCACACATGCAGCCCCACCATTTGTGCGGCGCGAACAGCGCTGGCGGCCACCTGGGGATGGACTTCGTCAGTGACGTCGGTGGCGGTGCCGCCGGTGGAGAGGTTGGCGTTGTTGCGCAGGATCACCCGTGCGCCCTTGGGCGGGATGTCATCGGCTTTGAGGCCTTGATCGGCCAGACAGCCCAGGGCAATGTCGTCAAAGCGGATCTTGGTGAGGGGGGTGGCATGGCCATCGCCGCGCAGGGGATCGGTGTTGACCTGGTCGACCAACTCGCGGATGGTGCAAATGCCGTCGCCAATGACCTGGGGTGGCTCGCGCCGGGCAGCGGCCACCAGGCGATCGCCCACCACCAACAAGCGGTAGTCGCCGCCGGGCAAGTAGCGCTCGACGATCACGTTGTCGCGAAAGCGCTTGGCACTGCGAAAGGCCTGGCGCACTTCTTCTTCATTGCGGATGTTGACCGTCACACCCTTGCCCTGGTTGCCGTCCAAGGGCTTGACCACCACGGGCAAACCGATGCGCTGGGCAGCAGGCCAGGCCTCGTGTTCTTCTTCCACGATCTCGCCCAGGGGCACTGGGACCCCTGCTGCATGCAGCAAGCGTTTGGTGAGTGCCTTGTCCTGGGCAATCGATTCGGCAATGGCGCTGGTGGCATCGATCTCAGCGGCCTGGATGCGGCGCTGCTTGCTGCCCCAGCCAAATTGCACCAGCGAGCCATCGGTGAGGCGGCGATACGGGATGCCGCGTTTGATGGCCGCTTGCACGATGGAGTCGGTGGAGGGACCCAGGCGCAAATCCTCATCGAGTTCACGCAGTTGGTCGAGTGCGGCTTGGGCATCGAAGGGGGTGTCATCCATGGCCGCGCGGCAAAGCGCTTCGGCCAGCGTCAAGGCCAGGCGTCCCACTTCTTCGACGCTGTACTCGACCACCACCTGATAAAGCCCGGCTTCGGGCGTGAGGGTGGAGCGGCTGAAGGTGACCTGACAGCCCGCCTGGATTTGCAAGTACAGCGTGGCGGTTTCCAGGGCATGAGCCAGGCTCACGGGGCTGCGCGAATCAATGGGCGCAAACAGACCCAGGCCCGGAAAGCGCTGGCGCATGCGCGCTTCGATGACGCTGGGCAGCACCAGTTCGGTGGGGGATTCACATCGAACCAGGGCTTCGATGGCAGTGTGGCGCGACCACAGGTTGGGGCCGCGCAGGGGACGGATGCGGGAGATGTCCATTAGGCGTTGACGTGTGCCATTTGGCTGACCACACGTTGAGGGGGTTGACCGAAATTCTTGAGTCCGGCGCGGATGAGCGCAGGGCTGATGTCCATGGCCCAGGCGCTGGCACAGGCTGCAAGCAAGGTGGGGTGACTCACCTGTTCTTGTTTGATCAGCTTGGCAATGGCGGGCATGCTCAGGTTAAAGAGCACCGTGGTTTGTTCGCCGCGCTTGAGGACCACCTCGTTGTCGACGATGGTGACGGCACGCTGACCTTGTTGCCTGTGCTTGGCCAGCACAGGGTTGTTGGATTTGGGCGAGTAGAAGATGACCTCGCCATCGCACAAATCAGCCAGCTCCACCACGGCGGGGTCGTCGGCATTGAGCACCGCAGCGCCGTCGGGCAGGACCACATCAACCTGGGTGCGGATCACCGAGCGCAATTGCTCAGGGGTCTGGATGTCGTGGTCTTCCAGCCCTTGGGTGTGGCAGCCGTCGGTCACCACGCCAACACGGCATCGGTCGTAGGGCAGGCCGTCGTTGAGGATGTGGATGGTGCGGGTTTCGAACACAGCCGCTTCGATGCTGCGGTTGATGAGCAGGGTCTGGGCCTCGTCAAAGTGTGTCGCGTCGCCCGTGCGGATCTTGCTTTCGTTGATGTAGAGGCCATTGCTGCAGGCCAGCCCGGTTTGAGCGCCATTGAGGTGGATGAGCCAGGCAATGAGGTGGGCGAGCTGCGTGGTGGCCTGGGTGCCCAGCACGCCCACGATGGGCACGCGCCCGTTGTCGTTGGGCTTGAAGAGGTGGTCGGCAATCGCTTGGCCCACCGGACGGGGCTTGCCATGCTCGGGCTTGAGGTGCATGAGCAGGCCTGGTCCTGCATTGACTTCCACAATCGCGCCGCCTTGCTCGTGCAAGGGGCGGGAGATGTCCGAGGCCACCATGTCAATGCCGGCGATGTCCAGCCCCACCACGCGCGCAGCCAGACACACCGTGGCGGCCACATCGGGGTGAACCAGGTCGGTGACATCGTGATTCATGTTGCCGTTGCGCTGGATGATCACGCGCCGGCCAGCCTCGGGGATGCTGCTGGGTGTGAGGCCCTGGCGTTCAATTTCGAGCACCGCGTTGTGGTGTTCGCTCAGGCGGATGGTGTCCAGGGGGAAGTCCTCTTCCTCGCCCCGGCGCGGATCTGAGTTGATCTGCGTCTCGATGAGCTGCTCCACAGTGTGCACGCCATCGCCCACGATGGTGGCCATTTCGCCTTTGGCGGCAGCCACCATGCGGTCGCCCACGACCAGCAATCGGTGTTCCTCGCCCTGGATGAAGTTCTCGACCATGACCTCGCTGCCTTCGTGCTGGGCCACGTCAAACGCGGCTTTCACCTCGGCTTCATGTCGCAACTCCAGCGCAACCCCGCGTCCGTGGTTGGCATCACTGGGTTTGACCACCACAGGCAGCCCCAAAGACTGCGCCACCTCCCAAGCTTCATCCGGGGACTGCACCACCTGCCCCTGAGGCACGGGCACACCGCATTGCGACAGCAGCCGCTTGGTGAGGTCTTTGTCACTGGAGATGTTTTCGGCAATGGCACTGGTTTTGTCGGTCTCGGCTGTCCAGATTCGGCGCTGTTTGGCACCGTGACCAAGCTGCACCAGGTTGCCATCGGTGAGGCGGATGTTGGGGATGCCCCGGTCGGTGGCCGCATCGACGATGCTGGCGGTGCTGGGACCCAGGCACAGGCGATCGACCTTGTCGGTGAGTTGCGCCACGATGCGCGCGAGGTCGATGGGGGTGTTGCGGATGCACGCCATGACGATGTCGCGCGCGGCTTCGAGGGCAGCCAGACCCACCTCGGGCTGGCGGGTGCGGATCACCACCTTGTAGACGCCACGCTGGCTGGTTTCGCGTGCCTTGCCAAAACCGGTTTGCATGCCAGCGAGGTTTTGCAACTCGATCGCAACGTGTTCCATGATGTGCCCCGGCCACGTGCCATCGGCCAGGCGCAACAAAAAGCCGCCACGCTCGCCAATGCCGCAGCGGTGTTCCACCAGACCGGGCAACAGGCTTTGTAAACGCTCGTTAAAGCCAGGCAGGCGGTTGGAGGGGTGATCCTCCAGCGGACCAATGTCCACCCAGGCCTCGACCACCGGGCGGTAGGTCCAAATGCTGGGGCCTCGCAGATGGCGCGTGCGCAGGATGCGGATGTCGGGGAAGTTCATGATTGGAGTGTGTGAACAGGCATTCGGGTGAGAGAGTAGGCGGTGGCTACAATTCGCGCGTTACTGATGTATCGATTCAACGCTGAAACCCCTTTATGAAATCTGATTGGCTGGCAAGCGACCGTTGGGCATTGCCCGTGAAGTGGCGCCATCAACTGGGTCAACAGTTGCCAGACCATGAGCAGGTGCTGGCCTGGATCGAGCTGGATCTTGATCAGCACTTGCACTTCTCCCAAAGCGTATTGATTTTGACAGCTTCCCGGCTGATTTTTGGTCCGGCGGATTCCAAAATTTCTTCGGACAGCACCCCTTGGGAAACGATTGCACTCACCCCTGCGTTGACTGCCCAGCTCAGCGATCATGCCGGTGTCATGCTCCTGGAGGTCTTTGACGGCGAGCAAAGGCGGGCAGCCTGGCGCGCCACATTGGGTTTGCAGGCCGAGGCGCGCTTGTGGCTCGACACCTTTCACGCCCAGCTCGCCCACCTTAGCCGGCACGAATCGGCCGATGTGAAGTCCGAGATCGCGCGCTGGCATTGCCCCAAATGCCTGGCTGCCCTGAGCGAGGCCAATGAGGCCTGTGAGCGTTGCAGCAACGACGAAGAGCCCGTCAACCAGCGTGCGGCGTTTTACCGCTTGTGGCGCTTTGCCAAGCCCTATCACAAGAACCTGATCCTGGGCTTTAGCCTGACCCTGGCAGCCACGGCCGCCAACATGGTGCCGCCCTACCTCACCATGCCCCTCATGGATGAGGTGCTCATCCCCTTCCAGAACGGACAGGCCATCGACACCTGGCTGGTGGCCAAGTATTTGGGCGGCCTCATGGCGGCGGCCATCCTGGCCTGGGGACTGGGCTGGGCGCACACCTACATCCTCGCGCTGGTGTCCGAGCGCATTGGCGCGGACTTGCGCAACACGGCTTATCGTCACCTCATGCACATGCCCATGTCCTATTTCGGTGGCAAGCGCACGGGCGACCTCATCAACCGTGTGGGCAGCGAGACCGACCGGCTGTGCCTGTTCCTCTCCTTGCACCTGCTCGAGTTCGCCAGCGACGTGCTCATGATCACCATGACGGCGATCATCTTGCTCACCATCGATCCCTGGCTGGCTCTGGTAACCTTGCTGCCCTTGCCTTTCATCGGCTGGCTCATCCACTCTGTGCGCGATCGCTTGCGGGTGGGCTTTGAAAAAATCGACCGGGTGTGGTCCGAGGTCACCAATGTGCTCTCCGACACCATCTCGGGCATCCGTGTGGTCAAGGCTTTTGCTCAGGAGGAGCGGGAAATCCGTCGCTTCGAGCAAGCCAATTGGCACAACCTGCAAGTCAACGACCGGCTCAATCGCCTGTGGTCGCTGTTCTCGCCCACCGTGACCCTGATGACCGAATTCGGTTTGCTGGTGTTGTGGGCTTTTGGCATTTGGCTGGTGGCGCACGGCAAGATCACCGTGGGGGTGTTGACCGCCTTTTTGGCTTACATCGGACGCTTTTACTCGCGCCTGGACTCCATGAGTCGCATCGTCTCGCACACCCAGAAGGCCGCTGCCGGCGCCAAGCGCATTTTTGAAATCCTCGACCACGCCTCCAGTGTCCCGGAATCCGATCACCCCACCCCCATGAACGAGGTGCGGGGTCACATCCAGTTGCAGCAAGTGGGCTTTCGCTACGGCAACCGGCAAGTCATCCGTGACCTGAGTCTGGACATCGCACCCGGCGAGATGATTGGTCTGGTGGGCGCAAGCGGCTCGGGCAAGAGCACGCTGGTCAACCTCATCTGCCGCTTCCACGATGTCACCGAGGGGCGCATCCTGGTCGACAACGTCGACATCCGCGAGTTGCGTCTGGCCGAATACCGCAGCCACATTGGCTTGGTGTTGCAAGAGCCGTTTTTGTTTTTCGGCACGATTGCCGACAACATCGCCTACGGCAAACCAGGGGCCACGCGCGAGGAGATCATTGCCGCTGCGCGCGCGGCCCATGCCCACGAATTCATCTTGCGCCTGCCCCAGGGTTACGACTCCTTGGTGGGTGAGCGCGGGCAGGGTTTGTCGGGCGGCGAGCGTCAACGCATTTCGATTGCGCGGGCTTTGCTCATCAACCCGCAAATCCTCATCCTGGACGAAGCCACCTCGTCGGTGGACACCGAGACCGAGCAGGAAATCCAGCGCGCATTGGACAACCTGGTGCGTGGGCGCACCACGATTGCCATCGCCCACCGCCTGTCCACCCTGCGGCAGGCGGACCGCCTGGTGGTGCTCGAAAAAGGCCAGGTGGTCGAACAGGGTCAGCACGATGAATTGCTGACACGCCAGGGTGCCTACTGGCGCTTGCACGAGGCCCAGCAGCAAATGCACGATGCGCAAATGAACGCCGAGGTGAGATCGGAGGCCCGCCATGAGTGACTGGACTGTGGTGCGCAACGAGCTGGGTCGCTGGTGTTACATCGACGCCCAAGGCCAGCGCCATGAACCGGTGACGGTCGCGCGCGCCTTTCCCATTGCCCAGCCCGATCAGCTCATCTCCATCCTGGATGCCGATGGCCATGAACTGGCTTGGATCGATGACTTGAAGGCACTGGATGCGGAACTCGCCCATCGCATTCGCGAGGCCGTCAACGAACGAGAGTTCCTGCCCGAGATCCAGGCCGTGATCGCGGTGAGCCGTTTTGTCACGCCTTGCGAATGGACGGTCAAAACCCATCGCGGTGAATCCACCTTTGTCTTGCAAGGCGAAGAAGACGTGCGCCGCATCAGCGGTGACTTGCTCATCGTGAGCGACAAGCATGGCGTGCAGTATCTGATTCGCAGCCTCTCCAAGCTCGATCGCGCCTCGCGCAAATTGCTCGACCGCTTTTTATAAGCCCTGGCTTACACCGGCCAGGTGCTCAGGTGCTCTGGCACCACCGCACGCCACCCCAGTTCATGCTCGATGCGGCTGCGCAGCGCATCGCTTGCAGCGGGTTCGCCATGCACCACATAGACCTGGTCGGGTGGGCTGGGCATTTGCCCCAGCCACTGCACCAGTTCATTGGCATCGGCGTGGGCGGAGGCGGAGTTGAGCTGGACCACCTCGGCATGGACGGGCACATCCTGCCCATGCAGGCGCAGTGTCTTTTCGCCAGCGGCCAGGCGCGCACCCCGCGTGCCCCCTGCCTGAAAGCCGGTGAGGATGACCATGTTGCGATGGTCCTTGAGGTAGAGCCCCAGGTGATGCAGCACCCGCCCGCCTGTGGCCATGCCGCTGGCTGCCAGGATGACCATGGGGCCGTGGTGACGCCCCAGAGCTTTGGATTGTTCGGGCGTGCGCACCATGGTGGCCACGTTTTCCAGCGCCCGCACCTGCCAAGGAGCTAGGCGATGGTCCTCGGGGTGAGCGGACAGCATGTCTGTGGCATTGATGGCCATGGGGCTGTCCAAAAAAATCGGCAGGCTGCGCGGGATCTGATCGCTGGCCTTGAGGTTGGCCACGGCATGCAGCACAGCCTGCGCTCGCCCAACGGCAAACACGGGCACCACGGCCACACCGCCGCGCGCCGCCACGCGCCGCAGAGCTTGGGCCAGCTCGACTTCCATGGACACTGGCTCGTGCAAGCGGTCGCCATAGGTGGATTCAATGACCACGGTGTTGGCCTCGGGTGGACGCTCAGGGGGATGCATCAGCGCATCCTGGCTGCGTCCGAGGTCGCCGCTGAAGAGCACCTTGCGCCCCCCCAGCTCCAGCAGGATGCTGCTCGCCCCCAGGATGTGCCCCGCCGGCCTGAAGTGGGCACGGCACCCCTTCATGGGTTCAAAGACCTGGTGCATGGGATGAGGCCGCAACTGCTTGAGGCTTTGCAGGGCATGTTCCTTGGTGTAGAGCGGCAGCGCGGGATGGTGTTTGGAAAACCCATGGCGGTTGGCAAAGGCTGCGTCCTCTTCCTGGATGTGGCCGCTGTCGGGCAGGAGCAGGGCACACAAGTCAGCCGTGGCCGAGGAGGTGTGCACACGCCCCGCGAAGCCTTGCTGCATCAGCAAGGGCAAATAGCCGCTGTGGTCCAGGTGGGCATGCGTGAGCAGCACGGCATGGATGTCCTTGGCGGCAAAGGGCGCTTGCGCCCAGTTGCGAAGCCGCAAGACCTTGTGCCCCTGAAAGAGGCCGCAGTCGATGAGCAAACGCTCAGACCCCAGTGTGACCAAATGCCGCGAGCCCGTGACCGTGCCCGCAGCGCCCAGGAATTGAATGGTGGCGCTCATGTTGCCCAGTGTAGCGACTGGGTGTGCAAGGCCCCGGCGCGAGTGAACTCAGTTGAAGAAGTCGCGGATGCGGTCGGTCCAGCCTTTGTCGCTGGGCGAATGCTTCTGTCCGCCTTTTCGCAAGGAGTCGTCAAGATCCTTGAGGAGCTTGCGCTGGTGCTCGGTGAGCTTGACCGGCGTTTCCACCTTGACGTGGCAATACAAGTCGCCAGTTGAGCCGCTGCGAACCCCTTTGACCCCTTGGCTGCGCAAACGAAATTGCTTGCCGCTTTGCGTGCCCTCGGGCAAGTCGATGGTGACCGAGCCTTTGAGCGTGGGGACTTCCACTTCGCCGCCCAAGGCCGCCGTGGTCATGGGGATGGACACCTCGCAATGCAAGTCGTCGCCATCGCGGTCAAAGACCTCGTGCTTCTTGAGCCGGATCTCGATGAACAAGTCGCCCGCCGGGCCGCCATTGAGGCCAGGCTCGCCATTGCCAGCACTGCGAATGCGCATGCCGTCGTCGATGCCAGCGGGGATGTTGATTTCCAGGGTCTTGTGGTTGCGCACCTTGCCTTGTCCGTGGCAGGAGGTGCAGGGATCCTTGATCACCTTGCCTGCGCCCCGGCAGTGAGGGCAGGTTTGCTGGACGCTGAAAAAGCCCTGGCGCAACTGCACCTGACCGCTGCCGTGACAGGTGGAGCAGGTTTCAGCCGAGGTGCCAGGCTTGGCGCCGCTGCCGCCACAGGGCGAACAGGATTCCCAGCTGGGGATGCGGATCTGGGAGAGCTTGCCCTCAGCGGCCTCTTCCAGCGTGATTTCCATGGCGTAGCTCAGGTCGTTGCCCCGATAGACCTGACGGCCACCGCCGCCACCGCGACGGGCCTGGCCAAAGATGTCACCAAAGATGTCGCCAAACGCGTCTGCAAAACCGCCCGCGCCAAAACCACCGGCCGCGCCAGCGCCACCGCGCATGTTGGGGTCCACGCCAGCGTGACCAAATTGGTCGTAAGCCTGACGCTTCTCGGCATCCGAGAGCATCTCGTAGGCTTCCTTGACCTCTTTGAATTTGGTTTCGGCAGAAGCATCACCCTGATTGCGGTCAGGGTGGTACTTCATCGCAAGTTTGCGATAGGCCTTTTTGATTTCGTCATCCGAGGCGTTTTTGGGAACGCCCAGGACTTCGTAATAGTCGCGTTTGCTTGCCATGGGCGAGTCGCCTTAGCCTTTCTTGACTTCCTTGACTTCGGCATCGACCACGTTGTCGTCAGCCTTGGAAGCGCCTGATTCTCCACCAGAACCTGCAGGCCCTGCTGCGGCTTGCTTGGCTTGCATGTCGGCATAGACTTTTTCGCCCAGTTTTTGCGAAGCCGTCATCAAGGCCTCGGTGTCCTTGTCCAGGGCATCCTTGTCCTCGCCTTTGAGGGTCTCTTCCAGTTTGGCCACGGCCTTTTCAATGGCTTCTTTCTCGCCGGCATCGAGCTTGTCGCCGTATTCGCCCAGGCTCTTTTTCACGCTGTGCACAGCCGCTTCGGCCTGGTTGCGGGCTTGGACGAGTTCGAGCTTTTTCTTGTCCTCGGCGGCATTGAGCTCGGCATCCTTGACCATCTTTTGGATCTCGTCTTCGGACAAGCCCGAGTTGGCCTTGATGGTGATCTTGTTTTCCTTGCCCGTGGCCTTGTCTTTGGCGCTGACGTGCAAGATGCCGTTGGCATCGATGTCGAAGGTCACTTCGATCTGCGGCGTGCCTCGGGCTGCGGGGGCAATGCCCTCGAGGTTGAATTCGCCCAGGAGCTTGTTGCCCGAGGCCATCTCGCGTTCGCCCTGGAAGACCTTGATGGTCACCGCAGGCTGGTTGTCGTCGGCGGTGGAGAAGGTTTGAGCAAACTTGGTGGGGATGGTGGTGTTCTTGGTGATCATCTTGGTCATCACACCGCCCAGGGTCTCGATGCCCAGCGACAGCGGGGTGACGTCAAGCAGCAGCACATCTTTGCGGTCGCCCGAGAGCACCTGGCCCTGAATGGCAGCACCCACAGCCACGGCTTCGTCGGGGTTGACGTCGCGGCGGGGCTCTTTGCCAAAGAAGGACTTGACCTGGTCTTGCACCTTGGGCATGCGGGTCATGCCCCCCACCAGGATCACGTCATCGATGTCGCTCACGTTCACGCCAGCGTCTTTGATGGCGGTGCGGCAAGGGGCAATCGTGCGCTCGATGAGGTCTTCGACCAGGCTTTCGAGCTTGGCGCGCGTGAGCTTGATGTTGAGGTGTTTGGGACCGCTGGCATCGGCCGTGATGTAGGGCAGGTTGATGTCGGTGGACGAGGAGGAGGACAACTCGATCTTGGCTTTCTCGGCGGACTCCTTGAGGCGTTGCAAGGCCAGAACGTCTTTGGACAAGTCCACGCCTTGCTCTTTTTTGAACTCGCTGATGATGAAGTCGATGATGCGCTGGTCAAAGTCTTCGCCACCCAGGAAGGTGTCGCCATTGGTGGAGAGCACTTCAAACTGCTTCTCGCCGTCCACGTCGGCGATTTCGATGATGGAGACGTCAAACGTGCCGCCACCCAGGTCATAGACCGCAATCTTGCGGTCGCCCTTTTCGGCCTTGTCCATGCCAAAGGCCAGGGCGGCCGCGGTGGGCTCGTTGATGATGCGCTTGACATCCAGGCCTGCAATGCGGCCAGCGTCCTTGGTGGCCTGGCGCTGGGCATCGTTGAAGTAGGCCGGCACGGTGATCACGGCCTCGGTCACGGTCTCGCCGAGGTAGTCCTCTGCGGTTTTCTTCATCTTGCGCAGGACTTCCGCGCTGATCTGGGGTGGAGCGAGTTTTTGGCCGCGCACTTCCACCCAGGCGTCACCGTTGTCGGCCTTGGCAATCGAGTAGGGCATGAGGTCGATGTCTTTTTGGACTTCTTTTTCCTCGAACTTGCGACCGATCAGGCGCTTGACCGCATACAGCGTGTTCCTGGGGTTGGTGACGGCTTGGCGCTTGGCCGAGGCACCCACCAGGATTTCGCCGTCTTCTTGGTACGCAATGATGGACGGGGTGGTGCGAGCGCCTTCGGCGTTTTCGATCACCTTGATGTTGTTGCCTTCCATGACCGCCACACATGAATTGGTGGTGCCAAGGTCAATGCCGATGATTTTTCCCATGATTGAACTCCTGTGGGCCTTCGCCCGAATGCTGAATAGATGAAAGGAAAGGTGTGGATAAGTCTGTTGATTTCAAGTGAGTGACGGGTGGATGTCTGGGGGATACCCGGTGGATCACTTGGGGGCAGCAACCGTGACCAGCGCAGGGCGCAGGACGCGATCGGCAATGGAATAGCCTTTTTGGAGCAGGCCCACCACGGTGTTGGCCTCTTGCTCGCTGGGCACCATGGAGATGGCCTGATGGTGGTGGGGATCGAATTTATCGCCCGCCTGGGGGGCAATCGCCAGCACCTTGTTGCGCTCCAGGGCCGCCACGAGTTGGCGCAGCGTGGCTTCTGAGCCTTCGCGCAATTGCTCGGAAGTGGCGTTGGCAATGGCCAGACCGGCTTCGAGGCTATCGACCACGGGCAACAGGCTTTCGGCAAACGACTCGACCGCAAATTTGCGCGCTTTGCTGATTTCTTCCTCGGCACGGCGACGGGCGTTCTCGGCTTCGGCTTTGGCGCGCAGGTATTGGTCGGCCAGGTCAATGGTCTGGGCTTGCAGCTCGCTCAGGCGGACCTGCAATTGCTCGGCGGTCTGGGGCTCAGTGGGCGCAGCAGAACTGGCTGCCTGGGCTTGAGCCTGATCCGCAGCGGGCTGGTTGGGTGGGGTTGAGGGGGTTTGGGGATCTGACATGGTCGTGAAGATGGACAAACTGCAAGCCATTTGTGGACGAAACAGGGGCTTTCAAGCCCTACTTTGATAAAAAAAGAGACTTTTCTGTTTCAGACACGGCTTTTTGAGGCCGGATTCGCCCTAACCTCCAACCCCGAACACCGAAACAGACCCTGGAGGCCCTGTGCTGAGCTTGCAAGACTGCCAGGCGCTTGACCGCGCTGATCCATTGCGTGTCCTCAAAGACCAATTCGTATGCCCGCCCGGTGTGATGTATTTGGACGGCAATTCGCTGGGCGTGATGCCCAAGGCCACGCCGGGGCGCATCCGGCAGGTGGTGGAGCAGGAGTGGGGTCAGGGCCTCATTCGCAGCTGGAACAGCGCAGGCTGGGTGGACTGGCCTGCACAAATTGGCGACAAAGTGGCCCGCCTGGTCGGCGCAGGCCCCAACGAGCTGGTGGTGACCGACAGCACCTCGGTGAATCTGTTCAAGGTCTTGAGCGCCGCCCTGGCGATGGCCAGGCACGATGCACCCCAGCGCGATCAGGTGCTGAGCGAGCGCAGCAACTTTCCCACCGACCTCTACATGGCCCAGTCGCTGTGCCAGCAACATGGCATGCGCCTGGTGCTGGTGGACGACATGGCCCTTGCCCCCGCCCTGAGCGAGCGCGTGGCCGTGCTGATGCTCACGCACGTCAATTACCGCACGGGCGCCATGCACGACATGGCCGCCCTCGATGCCCAGGCCAAAGCCAAAGGCATCCTGACCGTCTGGGACCTCGCGCACAGTGCGGGCGCTGTGGAAGTGGACCTGCGCGGCAGCGGTGCTGACTTCGCCGTGGGTTGCGGCTACAAATACCTCAATGGCGGGCCGGGTGCGCCGGCCTTTGTCTGGGTCAATGCCCAGCATGCCAGTCGCTTTTGGCAGCCTTTGTCGGGCTGGTGGGGGCATGAGCGCCCGTTTGCCTTCACGCCGGGCTATGTGCCGGCACAGGGCATTGCGCGCTACCTGTGCGGCACGCCCCCGGTGATCAGCCTGGCCGCGCTGGACGAGGGGGTGAACACTGTGCTGGCTGCCGAGCCGCTGGGGGGCATGCCCGCCCTGCGAAAAAAATCGGTCGCCTTGTGCGAGACCTTCATCGCGCTGGTCGAGCAATGCTGCGCGGATCACGGCTTGCGGCTGGTCTCGCCGCGCGATGCCGCCCAACGGGGCTCGCAGCTGAGCTGGTGTTTTGACACGCCCGCACCACAGGCCTTGGCCGTGAGTCAGGCCTATGCCGTCGTGCAGGCTTTGATGGCTCGCGGGGTTGTGGGCGACTTTCGCGCCGGCGATGGCGCCAGCCAGCCCGACTTGATGCGCTTTGGTTTCACACCCCTCTACATCGGCTTTGAAACCGTGTGGCAGGCGGTCATGCACCTCAAGGCGGTGCTGGACCACCGCGAGTGGCAGCGGCCGCAATTTCAGCAGGTGCAGACCGTGACCTGATGCGCGCCACCGCGCGCAGCCACCCAAGCCGGGTTCAGCCGCGCTTGATCAAGTCGGCGATCAGGGCACCCACGCCATAGGTCCAGGGCTTGACCTGATCGCTGGTGTTGACCCAGTTGGTGAGCGTGCCCAGGCGCGGCGAGTGGATGCGCACCCTGTCGCCCACACGATGCGTGAAGCCCTGACCTGACGCACGACCGGGCAGAGGGCGGTCCTGGGTGGGCGCAAACAAGGTGCCAAGAAACAGCATCATGCCGTCGGGGTACTGATGGTGAGCGCCCATGGCCTGGCGCACGATGTCCAAGGGGTGGCGGCTGATTTGTGACATGGCGCTCATGCCTTGCAATTCATAACCCTCGGTGCCGAGCACCTGGAGTTCGAGTTGCAAGCCCAGCACATCGTCCAGGCCAAATCGCGCATCGAACAAGCGGATGAAGGGGCCTATGGCGCAAGAGGCGTTGTTGTCTTTGGCCTTGCCCAGCAGCAAGGCGCTGCGCCCCTCGAAGTCGCGCAGGTTGACATCGTTGCCCAAGGTGGCACCGATCACCTCGCCCTGGGGCGAGACGCACAACACCACCTCGGGCTCGGGGTTGTTCCATTCGCTGCCCGCGTGGATGCCGATCTCGGCGCCCACACCCACGGCACTCATGGGTTGGGACTTGGTGAAGACTTCGGCATCGGGGCCAATGCCCACTTCCAGGTATTGCGACCACACCCCCTGTTCAATCAGCACGCGCTTGAGTTCGGCGGCTTGAGCCGAGCCAGGTTTGACCGCCCGCAAGTCTTCACCCATCACGGCTTGAACGGCTTCGCGCACAGACTGCGCGCGGGTGGCATCGCCACGCGCACGCTCCTCGATGACGCGCTCGAGCATGCTGGCCACAAAAGTCACCCCTGCGGCCTTGATGGCATGCAGGTCGCATGGCGCGAGCACATGCGCTGCGGCATCGCTGGCCACATCAAAGCGGCTGGCCTGGATGAGTTCGTGGGCGCTGCCCAGATCGGCACCCGTGTGAGCGGCAATGGCTTTGGCGGCATCGGGCCAGGCCAGCAATTGGCTCAGGGTGGGCGCGAGCGTGGAGAGGTCATGGATGCGGCCATGCTGGACTTTGATGGGCACAGGGCCACGGTGTGGATCCCACAAGCGACCCACCAGCGTGGCCTGATCGGCATCCAGGGGCAAGACATCGTTGAGTTCAGGGATGAGGGGCGTATTCATCCCGCAAGGATACGACGACTCAGCTGGTCCTGATTTTTTTCAGCAGCCGCACCAGGGTCTCCCGCTCGGCTGGCGAGAGGTGGCCGCAGACCTGCTGGTCCGAGGCCACCGCCAGCGCCTCGGCCTGGGCAAGCTGCGCCTGGCCTTGGGGCGTGAGGTGCAGCCCCAGAGCGCGGCCATCGGTGGGGTGGGGCTGGCGATCCAGCCAACCGCGCTGCTGCAAGTCCTGGATGATGGCCACCAGGTTGGGCGGCTGGATGCCCAGCAGGTCACAGACCTCGCGCGAGGTGAGGCCGTCGTGATGACCCACCACGCTCAGCACCGAAAACGTCACCGGCCTGAGCGACAGGTTTTTCAGGTCTTCGTGAAAGCGGGCAATGATGTGCAGGGCGGCACGCCGCGCCTGGTAGCCCATCAAATCGGCCAGCACGGGCAAATCGGCTTCCTTGAGTACGGGCTCGGCGGGCTCACTGAGCCGCTCGCGAGGTGTGGCACCCATGGTCTTATTCCAGCTCCACTGCGCTGGGCAGGTGAGCCGGGTCGCTGCCCAGCACGGCCTGGTGTGTGAGCCATTGCGGCATCACCCATTGCCACCAGGCCAGATTCAGGCGTTGCCAGCGCGCACTCGCGGCACTGTCCGAAGCGGCCAATCGCGACAAGGCCCAGGTCCACAAGCCCAGCGCACACAGGCGCAGGAAATCCTGGGCAATGGCGTTGGCCCATTCCTCGCCTTCGCTGCCCTGGGCTTTGGCATGGCGATCGATCACAGTGAGCACCGTCACCTGCCACTGATCGAGCAAGTCGTGCAGACCCTGGCCAGAGGCGCCCTGGGGTGAGGTGGACCTGAGGTCATCCATCAACGCCAGCAAGCCTTGGCCGCCATCGGGCAAGAACTTGCGCAACAACAAGTCCACGGCCTGGATCTCGTTGGTGCCTTCATAAATCATGGCCACACGCGAATCGCGCACGATTTGTTCGATGCCCCATTCGCGCACATAGCCATGCCCCCCCAGCACTTGCAGGCAAGCGCTGGCGCCCACAAAGCCCTGGTCGGTGCACATGGCCTTGAGGATGGGCGTGGCCAGGCTGCACCAGCGTTGCGCGGCGTCGCGCTCGGCGGGGGTGCTCGCGTACTGCGCTTCGTCCAGCGCCAGACCGGTTTCGTAGGCCAGCAAGCGCCCCCCCTCGACCCAGGCTTTTTGGGTGTCGAGCACGCGTTGCATGGCGGGGTGTCGCAGGATGACATCGGCGGCGGCACCCGCCTCGTGTCGTGCGCCAGGCGCGCGCATTTGCCGGCGCTCGAGCGCATAGTGGCTGGCGATCTGGTGCGCTGCGTCGAGCTGGGCAATGCCTTGCAAGGCCACATGCAAGCGGGCGGCGTTCATCATCAGGAACATGGCAGCCAGGCCGCGACCGGGTTGACCCACCAGCCAGCCGGTTGCGCCCTCAAATCGCATCACGCAGGTCGGGCTGCCATGCAGGCCCATTTTTTCCTCGATGCGGTCACACCATGCGGCATTGCGCGATCCGTCGGGCAGGAACTTGGGTGCTAGAAACAGCGACAGTCCTTTGGGTCCGGGCGGCGAGTCGGGCAAGCGTGCGAGCACCAGGTGCACGATGTTGTCGGTGAGGTCGTGGTCGCCACCCGAGATGAAAATCTTCTGGCCGCTCAGGACATGGTGCCCCGACGCATGCGGCACAGCACGGGTGTTGACCAGACCCAGGTCCGAGCCGGCATGCGGTTCGGTGAGGCACATGGTGGCCAGCCACTCGCCCGTGGCAATGCGCCCCAGGTAGACCTCGCGCAGGGCATCGCTGCCGTGGTGCAACAGGCATTCGTAGGCCCCATGCAAAAGACCGGGTGCCATGGTCCAGGCGTGGTTGCCCGCCACCAGCCATTCGTAGAGCACCGCATCGAGCACGGCGGGCAAGCCTTGGCCGCCCCAATCCGGCGAGGTCGACAAGCTGCCCCAACCCTCTTGCCAAAAGGCGGCATAGGCCTCGCGAAATCCGGCAGGGGTGGTGACGTCGCCGCCTTGGCCATCGCTGCGTGCTTGCCAGCGGCAACCGGCTTCGTCGCCCGAACGGTTGAGCGGGGCAATGCGCTCGCCCACAAAGGTGGCTGCGCCATCGAGCACCTGAAGCGCCAGCGCCTTGTCCACTTCGGCAAAGGGCGACAAGGCCGCCCAGCGTTCATCGGCCTTGAGCACATCGAAGAGCACGGCACTGACCTCGGACACCGGGGGCTGGTAGGCCATGCTCAGTTCTCCTTGCGCTGGGCAGCGCCCAGATAGGTGTCGATCACGCGCGGGTCATTGGCCAGTTCGGCGGCAGGACCGCTCAAGCCCAGCTGACCCATCTCCAGCACATGCGCCTGATCGGCCACGGCCAGCGCCGCCCTGGCGTTTTGCTCGACCAAGATGATGGTCACGCCCTCGCGCTTGAGGGTTTCGATGATGTTGAAAATTTCTTTGACGATCAGGGGCGCCAGACCCAGGCTGGGCTCATCGAGCATCAGGATGTGGGGTTTGGCCATGAGCGCGCGCCCCACGGCCAGCATCTGGCGCTCGCCACCGGAGAGGGTGCCTGCCTTTTGCTCGCGGCGTTCTTTGAGTCGGGGAAAGAGCGCGTAGACATGATCGAGTTCATCGCGCCAGTTGGACACGCCCTGGCGCATGCGGCGATAGCCGCCCAGCAAGAGGTTGTCCTCCACGGGCATGCTGCCAAACAACTCGCGCCGCTCGGGCACCAGCGACAAGCCCAGCATCACGCGCTCTTCCAGGGGCAGCTCGTGGATCTCTCGGCCTTCAAAGCTCAGCTTGCCCTGGCAGGGCAGCAACCCCATGAGGCTGCCCAGCAACGTGGTTTTGCCCGCGCCATTGGGGCCAATGATGGTGACCACCTCGCCCGCGTGCAGGTCAAAGGAAATGCCGTGCAAGACCTCGGCCTTGCCGTAGGCCGCATGCAGATCGCGCACTTGAAGAATCGCTTGGCTCATGCTCAGTGCTCCGTTCCCAGGTAGGCGGCGCGCACCTTGGGGTCTTGCTGGACCTGCGACGGTGTGCCTTCGGTGAGGTAGGTGCCAAATTCCATGACCACGATGTGGTCGCACACGTCCATGACCAAATCCATGTCGTGTTCCACCAGCAAGATGCTCACGCCTTCAGATTGCAATTGGCGCAGCACCCGCGCGAGTTCGCGCTTTTCCTGGTGACGCAGCCCAGCGGCGGGTTCATCGAGCAGCAGCAAGGCCGGGTCGGCACTCAGGGCGCGGGCGATTTCCATGAGGCGTTGCTGACCCATGGGCAAGTTGGCTGCGGGCTCATGCATCCACTCGCCCATGCCCACGCGCAGGATTTGGCGCTCGGCCTCGGCCATGAGCGAGCGTTCCTCGTTGCGGTTGCGCCGGAAGATGGCACCCAGCACCCCGCTTTGGCCGCGCGAGTGCGCGCCGATGGCCACGTTGTCGAGCACGCTCATGTCGGGGATCATCTTGACATGCTGGAAGGTGCGCACTAGACCTTGGCGTGCAATGTCGCGGGCATGCTGGCCGTGGATGGCCTGGCCGTTGAAGTAGACCTCTCCACTGGTGAGGGGCAAAGTGCCTGTGATCAGGTTGAAGGTGGTGGACTTGCCAGCTCCATTGGGGCCAATGAGCCCCACGATCTGACCCGCATGGATCTGAAACGAGATATTGTTGACGGCCACCAGACCACCAAAGGTTTTGCGGATGGCGCGCACATCCAGCACGCACTCGCCAGCGGCGGCTTTGTCGCGATGGGGCAGGGGCAAGGCATCGTCCCAGTCGCGCACGCGCACGCTTGGCCCTTGCCACTGCTTGAGCCACGACCAAAGTCCTTCGGGGCGGTACTTGAGGATGAGCACCAGCAAAACCCCAAACACGATGACCTCGAAGCTGCCACTCGCGCCAATGAGCCTGGGCAGCCATTCCTGGAGCTGGTCGTCGAGGATGCGCACCACGAAAGCGCCCAGCCAGGCGCCCCAGAGCTGGTTGACCCCGCCCACCACGGCCATGAACAAGTACTCGATGCCCATCTTGAGGCCAAAGGCCGACGGGTTGACTGCGCGCTGGTAGAAGGCCAGCAACCAGCCCGAGATGCCAGCGAGCATGGCGGCCAGCACAAAGATGGTCACCTTGTAGCGGAAGGTGTCCACCCCCATGGCCTCGGCCATTTGCCGCCCGTCCTTGAGCGCGCGGATGGCGCGACCCGGGCGCGAGTCCAGCAAGCACATCAGGGCCACGGTGCACAGCCACAGCATGACCCAGGACACTGCGAAAAAGCCGCGACCCTGACCCACTTCAAACCCCAGCAGTTCCAGCCCTTTGAGGCCGTTGAGGCCGTCGTATTTGCCCAGGGCTTCGAGGTTGCCCATGAGGTAGTAGAGCGACAAGCCCCAGGCGATGGTGGCCAGGGGCAGGTAGTGACCCGACAGGCGCAGGGTCACGCGACCGATCACCCAGGCGCTGGCTGCCGTGATCACCAGGCCCAGTGCCAGCGTGGACAACGGCGGCCAGCCCAGGTTGAGCGCACACCAGGCGGCGGTGTAGGCGCCCATGCCCACAAAGGCGGCCTGACCAAATGAGGTGAGCCCCGCCACGCCGGTGAGCAAGACCAGGCCCAGGCTGGTCATGGCAAAGAGGCCGATGTAATTGAGTTGCGCCAGCCAAAACGCGGGCAAGGGCAGCCAAGGCAGGATCAGGATGAGCGCGAGCACCGCCCACAGGGTGCGCACAGTGGAGCGAGACATGTCAGTGGTCCTCCTCGTCGTCCGACGCATGGCGCGAGCGCAACCACAGCGCGGGCAGGATCAGGGCAAAGACCACCACCTCCTTGAAGGCGCTGGACCAAAACGAGCTGAAGGCTTCGACCATGCCCACGCCCAGTGCCACCAGCAAGGCACCGGGGTAGCTGGAGAGCCCGGCAATCACCGCAGCCACAAAGCCTTTGAGGCCGATCAGGAAGCCTGAATCGAACATGACGGTGGTGGTGGGACCGATGAGCAGGCCCGACAAGGCACCGATGAAAGCCGCCAGGGTGAAGGTGAGTTGTCCGGCCGTGTGGCTGGAGATGCCCATGAGGCGGGCACCGTTGCGGTTGATGGCCGTGGCGCGCAAGGCCTTGCCAAACAGGGTGCGGTCAAAGAAGAACCACAACGCAAGAATGAGCACCACCGTGGTGGCAAAAATGATCAGCGCCTGACCCGAGACAGGGATGTCCCCCAGGCTCAGTTGCGCGTCCCAGAAAGCGGGGTTGCGATAGCCCTCGGGACCAAAAAACACCAGGGCAAGACCCGTGAGACCGAAATGCACCCCCACCGAAACGATGAGCAAGACCAGGGGGGTGGACGATTCCAGCGACTGGTAGGCCAGGCGATAAATCAGGGGACCCATGGGGGTCACCAAGGCCAGGCTCAGGGCGGCATTGGCCCACAGGGACAGGTTCATGGGGGCCAGGGCGACCGTCAGGCCGCACGCCAGCAGGGGAATGGCCAAGGCGCGCCACAGCGCCTTGATCACCCGTTGGGCTGGCCACTGTTCGCGCAGACCCTGCACGAGGTCGAGCACCGCCACCAGGGCGGCCAGCAGCAGCAACAGCCACACCGTGCCTGGCACAGCGTGGCTTTGCAGCATGGCCAGGGTGAGGGCACCAAAGGCCACGAATTCACCCTGGGGAATGAAGATGACACGGGTGACGGCAAACACCATCACCGTGGCCAATCCCAACAGCGCGTAGATCGCGCCGTTGGTGAGGCCGTCCACACTCAGCATGCTGACGATGGTGAGGTCCATGGTGTTCCCGTGTCTGGTCTGGATTACTTGAGCACCTGGAACTTGCCGTCTTTGACGACGGTCATGATCCCGGTTTCGTTGGTGTAGCCCCAGTGGTCGGTTTTGCTCCAGTTCATCACGCCATGGGAGATGACGGTGCGACCCATGGTGTCGAGCGTGTCACGCAAGGCCAGACGGAACTCGGGCGTGCCGGGCTTGCCTTTTTTCATGGCCAGGGGAATGGCTTTTTCCATCACCAGGATGAAGTCGTTGGAGTGACCGGCAAAGGGGCTCAGATCCGGCTTGCCAGAGAGTTCGCGGTACTTCTTGGCGAAGTTCACCGATGCGGCTTTGGAGGGATGGCTGTCGGGCAGGTCCTCGGCAAAGATGGCCGGGCCGGACACCACGAAGGTGCCTTCAACGGTCTTGCCGCCGATGCGGATCAGGTCAGGGCTGGCGGCACCGTGGGTCTGGTACATCTTGCCCTTGAAGCCGCGCTCACGCAGGGCCAACTCGGGCATGGCTGCCACAGAGCCCGAGGCCACCACCAGGATCGCATCGGGCTTGGCGGCCACGAGCTTGAGGGCTTGGGGGGTCACACTGGTGTCGGTGCGGGCAAACCGCTCCACCGACACCAACTGGATGCCGGCTTCCTTGAGCATGGGCTCCATGGCCTTGAGCCAGCCTTCACCGTAGCCATCGGCATAGCCAATGAAGCCCAGGGACTTGATGCCTTGCTTTTTGATGTGGTCCATCATGGCGTGGGCCATGACGTTGAAGCCCTGGGGCAGGATGTAGACAAAGGGACCGTCAGCGGTGGGAGCGCCAGAGACCTGAACCGTCTGGGCTTCGGTGGCAATGGGCGTGATGGCCGCAGAGGTGGGGGTGATGTTGCCGCCAAAAATCACGTCCACTTTGTCCTGGGTGACAAATCGGCGGCCGTTTTGTGCGGCCTTGCCGGGGTCAGAGGCATCGTCGAGCACGATGACATTGACTTTCTCGCCAGCGATGGTCTGGGGGAAGGACTTGATCATGGTTTGCATGGGCAAGCCCAGAGCTGCACCGCCACCGGTGAGCGACAGGTTCACGCCGATGTTGATG
>RGCL01000170.1 GCA_009919175.1 Betaproteobacteria bacterium | reverse complement strand
AGTGGCTTTGTCATCCTGGCCGAGCGCAGCTTGCGCATTGGCGATGTGGTCAAAGTCGACAACTTTGAAGGGCGGGTCACCGACATCCAAACGCGCTACACGGTCATCAGGGCCTACAACGGGCGTGAGGCCATTGTGCCCAATGAAACTTTGTTGACCACCCGCATCGAGAACGCGTCGCTGGCCGATCCCCGATTGGCCTTGACCTCCAGCGTGTTGGTGGCCTACGGCACCGAGCTGCCCAGCCTGATGCCACTGTTGGCCCAGGCCGTGGTGCAAGTCCCTCGGGTGCTCAAAGATCCCGCCCCTTCTGTGCAGCTGTCCAACTTCACCACCGACGGTTTGGAGCTGACGGTGGTGTTTTGGATCGACGATCCGCACTTGGGCCAGGGCAACGTCAAAAGCGACGTCAATCTCAAGATCCTGGCGACCTTGTTACAGGCCCAAGTCAGGATTCCGTCACCGGCCACTCGACGGGTGGCATCCCCAGAACCGTCTTGAACTCGAAGGCTTCTTTGGACAGCGCTTTGAGGTTTTGATTCATCTCGAGGCAGGCCTTGGTGAATCGTTCCATCAAGCCCTCTTGGCGGTTGGCCTCGGTCAGTCCGGCTTTGGCCTGGTGGACGGTAAAGCCCAGCGCCATCAGCGTGACCATGGGCACATCTCGGTCAACCTCGATGAACATCCCAGATTCGGCCACGTCCATGGCAACTTCGGCAATGGCCATGCGCGCGTCCCGAACTTCTCTTTGCCCGCCTGTATTCGGGCTTTCTAGGCCATGTTCAAAGCTCTTGAGCTTTTCTTCAAAGCGCTCGCGGACCTGGGCAAATCGATGCTTTAACGAGGCCAGCTGAGTGGACTGGTCTTGGTAGAGGTACACCTGCTCCGGGGGGGCATCTGGCTCGGGCGGATCCACTCTCAAGGCCTGAAGCTGGCCATCTACAAAGGCCAGATCGTGCCGTGCCTGGGCGATGCTGGCCAGTTGATGCTCCTTTGAGGGCTCGCGCATGACCAGACCGACGCAGAAACTTGCAAACAGTCGCCCTGCCAAAAACCCCAAGCTCTCGGCCATCATGTGATATCCCGCGCCCGTGACGGCAGTGGCCGCAATGCCCAGCGTCAACTCCAGACCCAGGCTGGTCACCTTGGCGCACTGAATGGCTCTTTGCTGCGCCAGTTCCTTGCCCTGCGCGTCCGATGGGTCTACCTTGCGCAGGCACCACTGGCGCATGGGATAGAACAACAGATGTGCCAAGGAGTCTGCGCCGCAAGGCAATTCGTGTGGGGGCTTCGCACTGCCCGCCGCCAGCGCCTTGGCGTTGGCCAGTTGCAGTCGGGCCAAATGCACGTCGCCACAAGCTTTCAGGAAATAGGCGCCCATCAGGGACAAACCTGCCACGGCCAACGGCCCCATTCCTCCTGTGAACACACCAAAAGCAATCAATCCCAGCCCCGTCACTGCGGCCCCCGCCAGCTTGGCCCAAAACGTGAGCTTGGCCGCTTTGACTCCCACCTTGTTCGCAGACTCCAGGCCCCGTTGCAAGGTTTGGGTTTCCAGGCGGCCTTCGATCCGTTACGCAGTCGGCCTG
>RGCL01000169.1 GCA_009919175.1 Betaproteobacteria bacterium | reverse complement strand
CCAGACTGAATGCCTTGCAGGGCGTCGGCCCACTTGACCAGCGAGTCAGACCAGAAAAACTGGATCTTGATCTTGCCGCCCGAGCGCTTCTCCACTTCGCTGCCCCACCATTTGTGCAGTTCACCGAACCACGACTTTTCCGCCGTGGGGACAGCGACCTTCCAGGTCTGCTGTTGCAGTTCCTGTGCCGTGGCTGCCGTGTGAATGGCAAACGCGGTCAGCACGGCGGCTGCGGTTTTCAAAATCAATCTTCTCATGATGACTCCTGTGGTTGAAAGAACACTGCAAAAAAAGTTTAGCCCAGACCAGGGTCTTCGGCTTTGGGCATGGCACTGATCCCGGCGTAGGTCTCCCGCCCTGCAGCCAGATAAAAGGCTTTGATGACATTGATGACCAGTTGCAAGGCCATCAGGCTGAGGCCGAAAGCAAACAGGGTTTTAAACGGCCACAGCGGAAAACGCAATACGGCCAAACGATACTCCATCAGCTTGATGGAGTTTTCGGCAATCAGCCAGGCTGAGAACGATAAAAAGATGAAGGCGAATGCGGCCAGCAGGTTGCACAGGCCATCCAGAAAATGACGCGCCCGGGGGCTCAGTTTGTCGGTGGCAAAGGTCACATTCACATGGCCACCTTCCAGCGCCACCAGGGCGACGCCAAAATAGACCGAGACCACCAGCAAGGCCTCGACCAATTCCACAGTGACCGGGAAAGGCATGGAGAGTTTGCGGCCAAAGACGCGGGAAGGCGATCAGGTAGGGGATGAACCGACGGTAGAAGGCTTCATAGCCCATGATGAGTTTTTCCATTTGATTCTCCGTCTTTAACGCATGTCTTTCATGAGGTCAGGCAGCCAGGTGACGATCTCAGGGAAGACCGTCATCAGTGCGACCGTGATGAGCATCAGGAATACGAAGGGCAGTGACCCGGCAAAGATGTCACTCAGTTTCACCGAGTCACCCAGGGCACCTTTCATGACAAAACAGTTCAGGCCCAGCGGTGGCGTGATGGTGCCAATCGCCATCATCACCACCACCACCACGCCAAACCACACCAGGCTCATGCCGGCATCGGTGATCAGCGGGGCCAGGATGGGCATGGTCAGCACCATCATCGAGATCGCATCCAGAAAGCAACCCAGGAACAGGTAAAGCACCACAATGCCCACCATCAAGGCCCAGAAGCTCAGATCCAGGCCCTTGATCCAACCCGTCATGGTGGACACCACGCCGGTGGTGGAGAGGAAGGTGGCGAAGATATAGCCTGCGCCCAACAACATGAAGATCATGGCCGTGACTTTGGCACTGTCAATGAAGGAGAAGCGCACCCGCTCCCATGTCAGGTTACCCCGCACCCAGACCAGGAACAAAGAGCCCACCACGCCCACCGCAGCGGCCTCATCGGGTGTGGCGATGCCGGTGTAGATGGCGCCCAGCACCACAGTGAACAAAATGGCGGCAGCCCACAGGCGCTTGAGCGTGGCCAATTTGGCCGCCCAAGAGGTGTCCAATTCATTAGAGACGGGAGCCGACTCGGGGTAGAGGCGGGCATAAATGGTGACACCTGTGGCCATCAGCACGGCCGTCAGGA
>RGCL01000168.1 GCA_009919175.1 Betaproteobacteria bacterium | reverse complement strand
CCGGGCCAGCTCCCAGATTACCGCTGGCCAGAAGCAGCTGGCTGAAGTTCAGGTGCAGTTGGCCAGTGGCAAGAAGATCAACAACGCCAGTGAGGCACCAGAGCAGGCCTCCACGCTTCAGCGGTTGCGAACCCTTATCCAACAGCAGGAAAGCTTTCAGCGCAACATTGATTTGGTCAACGAGCGGCTGCAAACCCAGGATGCTTCGCTCAGCGGTGTGAATGACCTGATGCAGCGGTTGCGCGAGTTGTCTATCCAGTACACCAACGGAACGCTGGGTGCAGATCAGCGGCGCATTGCCGCCATTGAGGTGCGCGGCATACGCGAGCAGGTGCTCTCGCTGGCCAATACGGTGGATTCCACCGGCAAAGCTCTGTTTGCTGGCTCACGCGTTCAGGCTCCTGCCTTCAGTGCCGCTGGCGTATACCTGGGTGATCAAACACCCAGTGGCGCTCCCGTCGGTTCGTCTCGGCTGGCACAAAGCCACCGTGCCGGGGACGACGTCTTTGTTGACGTGATTCGCAAGACGCCGGGCCAGCCCGATAAAGCGGTTGGCTTCTTTAAGGTCATCGATGACCTGGCCAACGCCCTTGAAACCAACGACCTGGATGCGGCCCGAAGGGGGATTGACGAAGTCAACATCATTCACCAGGGTGTTTCCCTGGCGCAGGCCGACATCGGTGCCGACCTGAATTTGGCCGACTCTCAGAGCAACGTGCTGCGTGAGCAGTTGCTGCAACTCAAGAGTTTGCAATCTGACATGCAGGATGTGGACTATGCAGAGTCGGTCAGCAAGATGCAAAAGCAGATGCTGGCGCTGGAGGCTGCGCAGAGCAGTTTCGCCAAGATTTCAGGCCTGAGCCTGTTCCAGTACCTGTAAGCCCCTGAGCCATGGCCACCACCAGCACCAACTTCATCGGTACCTTGGGCGCGGGCTCCGGTATCGACATCAAGGCCTTGGCCCAAAGCTTGGTGGACGCCGAAAAAGCACCTAAGGCCGAGGTCATCCAAAAGCGCATTGACAAGAACCAGACGCGCATCTCGGGCTACAGCACCGTGGCTTACGCCGTGGGGCAAGTGAAGGCGGCGCTTGACGCCCTCAAGAATCCTTCGGACTTCAACAACTTCTCGGCTGCATCCAGCCAGGCTGCCGCCGTTGCCGCAAAGGTGACCGGAAGCGCTTCTTTGGCCACCCACGAAGTTTCGGTGCAGAAATTGGCCCAGGGCCAGCGCAGTGTCAGCAGTGGTTTTGCGGCTGGCCAGGCGCTCAATGGTGTGGGCAGCGCCAGCTTCAACATCGATTTCACCATCGCAGGGGTGGGGCAACCCACCATCACCGTTGCCAACCCCACGCCCGAGGGTGTGGTCAGCGCCATCAACAATGCCAATCTGAGCGTCAAAGCCAGCCTTGTCAACACGGGCAGCGGCGCAACACCCTGGCAAATCGTTCTTCAGGGCCCTACCGGTGCAGCCAACAGCTTTAGCTTAACCAGCACATCTTCGGTCAATCTGGGGTTTGCTTTTGCAGCACCGGGCTCCACCACCTTGCCCAACCGTGTGGCGCAAAACGCTGAATTGACGGTCAACGGT
>RGCL01000167.1 GCA_009919175.1 Betaproteobacteria bacterium | reverse complement strand
CCACATGCTCGCGGACAAATTCCGGCGCCAGTTGAGTGACATCGATTTTGTCGAGGTAAACCGTGCCTTGAGTGGGTTTGAAGAGCCCTGACATGATTTTGATCAGGGTACTCTTGCCGGAACCCACAGTACCCAAAATGGCCACTCTCTCACCAGGCCGAATCACCAACGAAGGCACATCCAGGGCCGCGCGGTCTCTGGAATAGGCAAAGATGATTTTTTCCAATTCAAGTTGCCCCTTGCAGCGCTCCGGCACCACCAGACGCACGCCCGGGTCACGTTCGCTGGGCAAAGCCATGATGGCATCCAGACCCTTCAGGGCGATCTGAGCATGTTTCCACTGAACAATCAGGCCAGGGATTTGGGCCAATGGGTTGAGTGCACGGCCACTGATGATGGTGCAGGCGATCAAACCGCCCATGGTGAGGTTGCCCTGTGTGATGCTGTAAGCCCCCACCACCACCATACCCACATAAGACACCTGCTGCAAAGATTGCGTGATGCCCGCCGACAAAGTCGACAACATGCGCATTTTGATTTCGCTTTGGGCGATGGTGGCGACCAAATGGCGCCAGCGGTCGAGCAGTTTCCATTCGCCATTGCTGGCTTTGATGGATTCGATGCCGTCAATCGCCTCGATCAGCACCCCGTTTTTGCGGTTGCTCTCCTCCATGTGCATTTCGGTGTATTTCGCGATCGGAGAGCGGAAGGACAGGCCGATCAGAATGGCAATGGGGACGATCACCAAAGGCACCAGTGCCACCAAAGGGGAAATCATCGCGATCACGCCCACAAACACCAGTGCGAATGGCACATCGGCCAGCACAAACAGCGTAGATGAGGTCATGAAGTTGCGCACCGACTCAAAATGCCTGATCTGGGATGCGAATGTGCCCACGGTACGAGGCCGGGCATCCATGCGGATGTTCAGGGCCTTGGCAAAGAAAATGGCCGACAACTCCTGGTCAATGACCTTGCAGGCACGCTCCACGATGTGCGCCCTGACTTCCTTGAGCAGCAACTCCAAAGCAATGGCGATCGCCACCCCGATGGTCAACACGATCAAAGTATCGTAACCCTTGGTTGGAACCACTCGGTCATACACCTGCATGGTGTAGAGGGCCGAGACCAGACCGATGATGCTGGCCAAAGTGGTGGCAAAAATGGCGTCAATGAAGGGGCTTCTGTAACGACGGACCGTGAAGGCAAACCATTCCGCAGCGGTCTGTGGCAATTCTTCGTCGGATTGGGCTTCCGCGCCCACACGCAACATCAGGATGCGCCCTTGAGCAATTTTCTCAGGGGAAACTTCCTGCGAGGTGCCATCGGGCAATTCGGCATTCAGAGCGCCGTGACTGAGCTTTCCACGCAACAACAGCACTTGGCTCTCGTCGTCTGCCACCCATAGCACCGGGAAGTCGCCTCGCTCTATGCCTTTCAGATCTTTTTCATGGTGGATGCCCGAGGGAAAGCTGGCCACCCACAGTTCTTGGGCTCGCCTCCAGCGCGGCAAATCGGCCATGGCCACGCCATCAGCCGTCTGATCCATCATGCCGTAACGGTGGGCTGGTACAGAATGGCCCAGCAAAGC
>RGCL01000166.1 GCA_009919175.1 Betaproteobacteria bacterium | reverse complement strand
GAGCGCCGAAGGCGATGTTCTCGTAGATGCTCTTGGGGAACGGATTCGGTTTTTGGAACACCATGCCAATGCGGCGACGAACTTCCACCGGATCCACGCCGTGGGCGTAGAGGTCCTCGCCGTCAAACAGGACCCGCCCCCGAAGGCTACACCCCTCGATCAGGTCGTTCATGCGGTTCAGAGCCCGTAACACGGTGCTCTTGCCGCAACCGGAAGGGCCGATGAAGGCCGTCACCTGACCGCGGGGAATCTCCATGTACACGCCACGCACAGCCTCAGTGCTGCCGTAGCTGATGCTGACGTTCTCAAGAGACAGACAGGGTGACGACATGGGAGGAGAGGGGGAGAGGGTGGAGGTGCAGATAAGTGGATGGAGAAATCAGGCCTGGGCAAAACGCCCGAGCCAGCGGGCCAGCAGGTTGGCGGCAAGGATCATCACCACCAGAACAAATGAAGCGGCCCATGCCAACGCGATCTGGGCCTCATAGGGCATGATCGCAAAGTTGTAGATCAGCACCGACATGGTGGCGATCGGATTAAAGACGCCCTCCGGCCAGAACGGCGAGAACAGAGCGGTGAAGATCAGTGGAGCCGTTTCACCAGCGGCGCGGGCGATGCCGAGCACCACACCGGTGGCAATCGGCGAAAAGGCAGCGGGCAGGGTGATGCGAACAATGGTGACGAACCTGGAGGCACCCACGCCAATGGCACCCCAGCGCAATTCATTGGGAACAAGCTTGAGAGCCTCATCGGTGGTTTTGATCACCGTGGGCAGCATCAACACCGCCAAAGCGATGCCGCCGGCCATCGCGCTGTAGCTCTGACCAAAAAACAGGCGCGTGCTGACGATCAGGCCATAAACGAACACACCACAGATGATCGAGGGCACACCGGCTAGCACATTGGTGCCAAACCGCACGAACTGGGCAAAGGGGCCTGATTGGGAGTATTCGGCCAGAAAAATCCCCCCGCCCACGCCCACAGGAATGGCGATCAGGCTGGCAATGACGGTCACCAGGATGGTGCCGAGGATGGCATTGCCGATCCCGCCACCATCAAGGCCTGGAGCAGGTGGAAGCTGGCTCAGAAGCTGCAGGCTGATCAGGGATCCGCCCTTAACCAGCACATAACCGAGTACCAGGACTAGCGGCAGAACCGCAATCAGTGCGAACAGAGCAGCGATGGCCGTGAAGGCTGCGTTCCGACGGTTACGACCGAGGCCGTGGCGGTAACGGAGACGACCAGCAGAGAGAGTGACTGCCATGGTTTCAGTTGTATTGCAGACTCAGACGACGCACCACCCACTGGGCCAGAACATTGACCACAAGGGTGAGAATCATCAAAACCAAGGCGGCGTACATCAAGGCTGAAACTTGGTGGCCATCCGCCTCGCCGAATTGATTGGCCAGCATCGAGGAAATGGTGTTGCCCGGTGCCAGCAAGCTCAAGCTGAAATTGGTGGAGTTACCAATGATCATCGTGACCGCCATGGTTTCACCCATGGCCCGGCCCAAGGCGAGCATCACACCTCCGGTGATCCCGGAGATGGCGGCAGGCAGGATCACGAGAATGATCGCGTCCCAGCGCGTGG
>RGCL01000165.1 GCA_009919175.1 Betaproteobacteria bacterium | reverse complement strand
TCACCACCGCGGCCACTTGCTCGGTGCTGCCCGGGCGCACCACGCAAAGGGCCTTGCCCTGGATGCGCTTGCGCCAGTCCATTTCATAAGCGCTGAGGTCACCTTCGGTGAGAACATGGGGCGCACCCACCAGGTTGCGCAAAGTGTCGATCAGTGAGGTCATGGTGTGCTATGGGAAACAGGGTTAGGTTCAGAAGCCGCCAAAAGGGCCGCGTGCTTGAAGCGCAGCCGCACATGCAAAGCCGTAGCCACAAACAGCACCAGGCACAGCAGCACCTCGGCCATGGCAAAGTAGCTGCTGGGGGCGCGGTCGGAGGTGGCGCGCACCACCCCTTCGGTGAAATACAGCCAGACCAGCAAGCTGACCCAGCGGTAGGTGTACATGCGGTTCTTCAGCAAGCCAGCCAGCGGGATGCACAAGGGCAGCACTTTGAGGGCCAGCAAGGAGCCGCCGGGTTTGACGGGGGCCAGCCACAGTTCCCAGGCCAGGCCCAGAACAATCAGGCCGACCAGGCTGCCTACAGCCAGTCGGCGGGTCAGCGCCACATGGGGCGGCGCAAGGGGAAGGTCAGAGGATGGCATCATGGAGGGATGATTGTCCCGCAACTCCAGCGTTTTCTCACAGCCTGCCGCCGATTTCCCTGGCTCACCCTGTTTCGCACCCTGCACCAGCGTTTCCGCGAGGACCGGCTGGGGCAGACGGCCGGCAGCTTGACTTTCACCACCACCATTGCCCTGGTGCCCTTGTTCACCGTGGCCCTGGCGGTGTTCACGGTCTTCCCCATGTTTGGCCAATTCCAGAATGTGCTGCAACGCTGGCTGATTGAAAGCCTGGTGCCCGACAGCATTTCGCGCCAGGTCCTGGGCTACCTGACGCAGTTCTCCAGCAAGGCCAGCCGCCTGGGCGTGGTGGGCGTGCTGTTTTTGCTGGTGTCGGCCATCACCCTGGTGTTCACCATTGACCGCAGCCTGAACGCCATTTGGCGGGTACGCACGCGCCGCCCCTGGGCCCAGCGGGTGCTGTTGTATTGGGCGGCCATCACCCTGGGCCCCTTGTTGATGGCGGCCAGCGTGATGATGATGTCCTATGTGGTGTCGGTCTCACGCGGCGTGGTGAGTGCCATGCCCAGCCAGTTGCATGTGTTGCTCGACGGCTTGGAGTTCCTGCTGCTGATTGGCGGTGTCAGCGCCTTGTACAAGTACGTGCCCTATGTGCATGTGCCTTGGCGCCATGCGCTGTTGGGCGGCACGCTGGTGACCCTGGTGACCGAATTGGCGCGGCGGCTGCTGACTCTTTACTTGGCCTCCATGCCCGCTTACTCCACCATTTATGGCGCTTTTGCCACCTTGCCGATTTTGCTGATCTGGATTTACACCGCCTGGGTCATCGTGTTGGCGGGTGCCGTGTTTGTGGCCAACCTTCACAGCTTGTTGGGCGGGCGCTTGCGCCAGGGCGACACCCCGGGCTGGCCGTTTCAGCTGGCGCTGGAGACGGTGCAACGCCTGGTTTTGGCCCGCGACAGCCGCGAGCGCGGTGTCAGCCTGGAAGACCTCGGTCACGATTTGCAGGTCGACCCGCTCGACCTGGAGCGTGTGCTGGCAAGCTTGGTCGACCTGGA
>RGCL01000164.1 GCA_009919175.1 Betaproteobacteria bacterium | reverse complement strand
AGGCCGCTGAGGGCGCCGGTCATGACCGCGTCGACGGTGGCGGTGCCATCCTCGACCTGCAGGGCGCGGACGGTCTGGGCGTTGCCGCCGAGGGCGATCGGATTGGCGAAGGTGACGTTGTTCGCGGACGAGACGTCGGACAGGAGGAGGGACGAGCCCTCGGGGATGAAGCCGCCCAAACCCCAGTTCAGGACGATGCCGGCGGCGCCGAGGTTGACCGTGCGGTCGGCGTTGAGGGCGTAGAAGCCCGTGGAGCCGGTGAACCGGGTCTGGTCGGAGGCGGTGCCGAGCGAGCGGGCGAAGTCGCCGAAGCCCAGGCCCAGCTTGCCCGCGGCGAGCGTGACGTTGCTGGTGCCGCCCACCCAGTCGGCGCCGCCCGGCAGCGCGAGCTTGGAGGCCAGGATGAGGTTGCCGCCGTTGAGGAAGGTGGCGCCGGTGAAGATGTTGGAGCCGGACAGCGTGAGGGATTCGGCGCCGTTCTTCACGAGGCCGCCGGCGCCGGTCAGGTTGATGTCGATGACGCCCGCCTGGGCGGTGACCTGGGCGGCGAGGAGCGTGCTGCCGGTGAGGCGGCCGCCGGCGACGAAGAAGTTGTTGGTCGGGAAGAGGCCGTTGAGGTCAAGGAGGCCGCCGGTGATCGTGACCGCGCCGGTGCCGAGGGCGGCGGTGTTGCCGAGGGTCAGGCCGCCCGCGGTGAGGGTGGTGCCGCCGGTGTAGGTGTTGGCGGCGTTGAGGCGCCAGTTGCCCGCCCCACCCTTCGCCAGGGAGACCGGCGAGGCGCCGGCGTCGCCGATGATCGGGTTGAAGACCGAGACGCCGGTGTTGGAACCCGTGAGGACGAGGGTGCGGGGGCCCGTGCCGGCGTAGGCGACGGCGCCGGCGCTGGCGAAGGTGAGCGTGTCGGACGTGACGGAGGTCGAGACATCGATGACGCCGCCGGCGGCACCCACCGTGAAGAGGCGGTCGGTGGAGATGGTGACGCCGGTATAGAGCAGGTTGCCGCCGTCGAGGACGAGGTTGCCGGCGTTCGACGAGGAGGCGCCGATGGAGCTGCTGATGCCGCCGTTGCGGAGCGTGGCGACCGAGAGGATGCCGCCCTGGACGAGCGTCTTGCCGGTGTAATCGTTGGCGACGTTGCCGAGCACCAAGGTGCCGAGGCCCGTCTTGGCGAGGTCGGTCGAACCGGAGACCACGCCGCCGAGGGTCAGGGCGACCGTCGGGACGACCACGTTGATCGCATGGGAGTCGCTATCCGACGTCAGGCCCACGAGGCCGTTGAGGGCGAAGTTATTGAAGCCGCCGAAGGTGAAGCCACCCTTGACCTGAACGGCGTTGCTGATCGCGTTGGCCGAAGCGCCGGAGAGCAGCAGCGAGCCGTCGCCGAGGACGAGCTTGCCCACGCCGACCGGGCCGGAGCCGGGGGTCGAACCGACGCCGCTGCCGCTGGAGCTCGTGTTGATGTGCAGGCCGGACCCCCCGGTGACGGTGAAGTCGCTGGCGAAGACGTTCTGGCCGCCGAGGGAGAGCACGCCGCCGCCGGTCACCGCGATCGGCATCTCGCCGAGGGCCGTCGAGCTGTAGTTGCCGAGGAGGGCCGAGATGTAGAGGGTCGGCTGCCAGG
>RGCL01000163.1 GCA_009919175.1 Betaproteobacteria bacterium | reverse complement strand
ATATGAATTTCGTGGCCTTCTCCTACTACCTGGGTGACATGGCCGGGCAGATCTTCGTTTTCTTCATTCTCACGGTTGCGGCCGCCGAGTCGGCCATCGGGCTGGCGATTCTTGTGCTGCTGTTCCGCAACAAGTCCAGCATCAATGTCGATGAACTCAACGCCCTCAGGGGTTGAGGGCGAAGCTGCCCGCACCCCCCTAAAGCGCACGGAAACTCCACCATGAGTCAAACGCTATCTGCTTCCACCTTGCTGGCCGTTCCCCTGGCGCCGCTGGCCGGCGCCCTGCTGGCCGGTGTTTTTGGCACCGCCCTGGGGGGCAACCGCATCGGCCGCACCCTCAGCCACAGCCTGACCATTTTGGGGGTGCTTGTGGCCTTCGTGCTGTCGGTCATGACCCTCAACCAGGTGATTGATGGCGCGCGTTTTAATGAAACCATCTACACCTGGATGGTGGTCGGTGGCCTCAAGATGGAAATTGGTTTCCTCGTCGACGGCTTGACCGCCATGATGATGGTGGTGGTGACTTTCGTGTCCCTGATGGTTCACCTCTACACCATCGGCTACATGGAGGAGGACGAGGGCTACAACCGCTTTTTTGCCTACATCTCTCTGTTCACCTTTTCCATGTTGATGCTGGTGATGAGCAACAACATGCTGCAGCTGTTCTTTGGTTGGGAGGCGGTCGGCCTGGTGTCATACCTGCTGATTGGTTTCTGGTTCAAGAAGCCCACCGCCATCTTTGCCAATATGAAGGCGTTTCTTGTCAATCGGGTGGGTGACTTTGGCTTCATCCTGGGCATTGGCTTGCTGGCAGCCTATGCCGGCTCTCTCAATTACGTTGAGGTCTTTGCCAAGGGTAGCGACTTGGCGGCCATGAAGCTGCCCGGGACCGACTGGATGCTGATCACCGTGGCCTGTATCTGCCTGTTCATCGGTGCGATGGGCAAATCGGCCCAATTTCCTTTGCATGTCTGGCTGCCCGATTCGATGGAAGGCCCGACGCCTATTTCTGCGCTGATTCACGCAGCCACCATGGTGACGGCAGGCATCTTCATGGTGGCGCGCATGTCGCCCCTGTATGAATTGTCGGCCACAGCATTGAACGTCATCCTGATCGTCGGAGCCATTACGGCCTTGTTCATGGGCTTTCTGGGCATCATCCAAAACGACATCAAGCGGGTGGTGGCCTATTCCACGCTGTCGCAGCTCGGTTACATGACGGTGGCCCTGGGTGCTTCGGCCTATTCGGTGGCCGTGTTTCACCTCATGACGCATGCCTTCTTCAAGGCCCTGCTGTTCCTGGCAGCCGGCTCGGTCATCATGGGCCTGCACCACAACCAGGACATCCGCTGGATGGGGGGTGTTCGTAAATACATGCCGATCACCTGGATCACCTGCCTGCTCGGATCCCTGGCCCTGATCGGTACGCCCTTGCTGTCGGGCTTCTATTCCAAGGACAGCATCATCCTGGCCGTTCAGGCCAGTAACCTGCCCGCCAGTGGTTTTGCCTTCTTTGCGGTGGTGGCCGGTGTGTTCGTGACGGCCTTCTACTCGTTCCGGATGTACTTTCTGGTTTTCCATGGCAAGGAGCGCTACGACCAGGTGCCGCACGAGGCTGGCCATGACGATCATCACGGTGATGCCAAGCCCCACGAGTCGCCCTGGGTGGTGAC
>RGCL01000162.1 GCA_009919175.1 Betaproteobacteria bacterium | reverse complement strand
CATCGCGGGCGTCATCGCGGCCACCCCGGGTGCCGGCAGCGGTCTCACCGGCGGCAACCTGACCCACTCCGGCAATGGCACCCTGGTCCTGTCCGGCGCCAACACCTTCGCCGGCGCGGTCAACGTCACGAACGACGGCGCGACCCTCGTCGTCCGGAACGCCGCCGCCCTCGGCGCCGGCGCGGCCGTCAACGCGATCGCCGGTTCGACCCTCCGCTTCGATATCGCGGCCGCCCCGCTGACGCTCGCCAAGACCCTCACGGTCGGCGTCGCCGCCGGCAAGGTCCTCTCCCTCGACCAGGGCGGCAGCGACCTCGCGCTCACCGGCGGCCTCGCGGGCGCGGGCGACCTCACCCAGACCACTTCCGGCAAGCTCAGCCTCGGCGGCACCAGCACCTACGCCGGCAAGCTCCGCCTCGCCGCCGGCTCGACGCTCGAGCTGACTTCGGCCGGCGCGCTCAACGGCGCGGCCGCCGCGGACAGCCTGACCTTCACCGGCTCCGGCACCCTGCGTTACGCCGCCCTCCCGGGCGTCACCTCCGACGCCTCCGTCGTCCTCGCCCCGCTCGCCGCGGGCTCGACCCTCACCCTCGACACCGGCGCCTTCGCGGTCGGGTTCGCCCAGACGATCCGTTCCACGCAGGTCGATGATGGTCAGGGCAACCTGGTCGCCGACGACACCGCGACCTTCGTGAAGACCGGCTCGGGCGCGCTGACCCTCGGCCTGCTCGACGCCCCGGCGGGCAAGTTCGCCGGCACCTTCCGCCTCGACCAGGGCACCTTGGTGCTGGCCGACCAGATGGGCTCCGCCCTGCCGTTCAAGTCGTTGGTCATCGGCGGCGACGCCACCATCCGCTTCGATGCCGGCATCGACATCTCCGACAAGCTCGCCCCGCTCGCGGCCGGCAAGACCCTGACCCTCGACCTGACGAACACCGGCGTCACCTTCGCCAGCGGCCTCGCCGGTGCCGGCGCCATCGTCAAGGTCGGCGACTTCAACCTGAACCTCGGCGGTGTTTCCACCCTGACCGCGGGCAGCACCGTCGCGGTCACCGCGGGCACGCTGACCTTGAGCGGGGACGGCACCTTGGGTGGCGCGACCCTGACCGTCGCGGGTGGCGAGTTCGTCAACGCCTCCTCGGCGGGCTCCATCGCCAACGCGATCCAGTTCGGCGCGACCGCCCGCTTCTCGGGTGGCGGTGCCGACTTCACAGGCCCGGTCACCCTCCTGGCCAACAGCGCCGTCACCTTCGATGGCAACACGACGTTCTCGGGTGCGATCGGCGGGGCGAAGTCGCTCACGATCAAGGGCGGTTCCTATTCCCAGGTGATCCTCTCGGGCACCAACACCTACTCGGGCGGCACGACCATCCAAGGCACCACCGTCACCGCGGGCAGCCTCGGCGCCTTCGGCTCGGGGGCGATCCTCGTCACGACCGGCACGACGGGCGGCTACTACCCGGCGCCCACCAGCGGCACCCTCGACCTCGCTGGCCTGACCCTCGCCAACCCGATCACCCTGGCCGGAGGCACCATCCAGGACTTCGGCGGGTCGAATGGTTCCACCGGCTCCGTCCTGACCTCCCTGCTGACGGCCCAGTCCGGCCTCATCTCCGCGGCGATCGCTGGCACCGACTTCGTGAAGTCCGGCGCGGGTGAATTGATCCTGTCCGGCATCAACGTCTACACCGGCGCGACCACCGTCAACGG
>RGCL01000161.1 GCA_009919175.1 Betaproteobacteria bacterium | reverse complement strand
CGCTCTCGCAGCAGCAGCCGTTTCATGCCGACGTGCTGCTGCGAGAGCGAGAGGCCTTGGCCTGCGAGGTAGAAGGATTGCGGCAGGTTGTCGCTAATTTGGCGCAGTATCGAGCGCTCCGGTGCGGTGGCGGCAGGCTGTTTATTTATTGGACTCAATGCAGCTTTACCGTGGGGTTGGTTTGTTTGGTGATCATGCGCGACAGGGTGTAAAGCGTGGTTTTGAGGGTGCCGTGTATGGCAAGTTCATGCAGTTTGTACAAGGACAAGTACATGATCTTGGCAAAGGTGCCTTCGATCATCAGGCTCTTGCCGATCAGGCCACCCATCATATTGCCCACGGTACTGAACTTGCCCAGCGAGACGAGCGAGCCAAAGTCCCTGTAGCGGTAAGGCTTGAGAGGCTGACTGGCCATGCGGCGTTTGATCTGCGAAAGCATGTGCGTAGCTTGCTGATGCGCTGCTTGCGCGCGTGGCGGCACGATGCCGGCCCGACCGCCATCGGCGTCTGAGCAGGGGCAGGCGGCGCAATCACCCAAGGCAAAAATATCGGAGTCGCGCGTGGTTTGAAGCGTGTCGTTCACCACCAGCTGGTTGATGCGATTGGTCTCCAAGCCGCCAAAGTCTTTCAGGAAGTCTGGCGCCTTGACGCCAGCGGCCCACACCACCAGCTCCGATTCGATCTCGCGGCCATCGGCCAGACGAATGCCCGTGGGCATGACCTCCATGACTCTGGAGCTGGTGAGCACTTGAACGCCCAGACGCACCAGGAGTTGCTCGGTGGCCTGGGACATACGTGGCTGCAAGGCTGGCAGGATACGGTCAGCCGCCTCGATCAAGCTGACCTTGATGTCCTTGTCTGCATCAATGCGGTCCAGCCCGAACGCCACCACCTCGCGCGTGGTGCGGTGCAGCTCCGCGGCCAACTCAACGCCGGTTGCGCCCGCGCCGATGATGGCCACATGCAATTGCCGTTTGTGAATGATCCCCGCCTGGTTGTGCGCACGGATACAGGCATTGACCATCCGGGAGTGGAAAGACTTGGCATCGTGCTGCGTTTCCAACTTCAGCGCGTGCGCCTTGACGCCCGGAGTTCCGAAGTCATTGCTCAAGCTGCCGATGCAAATGACCAGCGTGTCGTAGGCAATGTGCTGCGTGGGCGTCACGGCCCGACCGTCCTCGTCCAGATAGGGCGCAAGCTCGATGGTCTTGTCGACGCGGTTCAGGCCCTTGAGTTCACCGATGCGGAAGGTGAAGTGATTCCAATGCGCCTGGGCCATGTAATCCACTTCGTGGTCGCCCACGTCCATGCTGCCCGAGGCGATTTCATGCAGCTTGGGCTTCCAGATATGGGTGCGGTTTTTGTCGACCAGGGTGATGAGCGCGCGCTTACGGCGGCCGTAGGCATGACCCAGGCGGGTGGCAAGTTCCAGACCACCCGCGCCACCGCCCACAATGACTATTTTGTGTTGTTTGCTCATCTTCAATCTCCCATTTCAGGATCGCAAGCCCCGAACGGAAATTTGAACGCCATCAAGCGCCCTTCTCATGGACATCATAGTGTGGGGGGATTGATTTCCCCGCGCGCCCCCCAAGCTGGTAGCCAAAGCCAAAGCCAAAGCCAAACCCGAGCTCGCCGCGCCGGGCAGGAAGCAAGCGCCCCTACCCGGTGCATACTCTCCGCGCTGACGTGCCAGACCCGCGGGGGGGC
>RGCL01000017.1 GCA_009919175.1 Betaproteobacteria bacterium | reverse complement strand
CAGTGGCATTGCCGAGTAGCTAAGTGTGGAAGAGATAACCGCTGAAAGCATCTAAGCGGGAAACTCGTTCCAAGATTAGATCTGCCGGGGCCTTGAGCCCCCTAAAGAGTCGTTCTAGACCAGGACGTTGATAGGCTGGGTGTGGAAGCGCAGTAATGCGTTAAGCTAACCAGTACTAATTGCTCGTGCGGCTTGACCCTATAACTTTGAGTCAATCAAAGTATTTGTGCCGAGCGACGCATCAAAAATCTGATTCACTCTTTGAATTTACTGTTTAGACTTTGTCTGGACAGTGACCAGTTATGCCTGATGACCATAGCGAGGTGGTACCACTCCTTCCCATCCCGAACAGGACAGTGAAACGCTTCAGCGCCGATGATAGTGCGGATGCCCGTGTGAAAGTAGGACATCGTCAGGCTTTTATCCGAAACGCCCACCCCTAAAAAGGTGGGCGTTTTCCTTTTATTGCTCAGTTTTGGTTGATCAGTTGCTCACCGGCGATTCGACACACTTTGGCATCAACCATGCCTTCGATCAGAGCGTCCAACCAGGTCGAATAAGTCTGCGGATGAAAATGCTTTTGGTGGAGTTGATTCAGATAAACATTGGCTTCACACCAGCCCTGGAACACAGGTAATTCAATTTCTTGCCATTCCAGTAATTTGAATTTGATCAAGACTTTTGCCGCATGAGTGGCGTGAGCGGTGGGCGAGCCTAAAAAATAAGACAAACGAGATCTGGCCTTGTCCATGGCGGCCCCCACATGGGTGAAGGCCTTGCCATGGCCTGGAATCACCAGTGAAGGTTTCAATGCATCAATCACATCCAGCGTTTGACCTACACGCTCAAAGCCGGAATCCGAATAAATGGCAGGGAAAACAACCCCAAAACCATTACCCCACAACGCGTCACCAGAAATCAAAATGCCATCATCTGCGCAAAAAAGCATCACAGCCCAGTCGTCATGTCCTGGTGCATGAATGATTTGCCAGGAGCGATGACCAAATTGAAACACCTGCCCCGCCTGAAGAACGCCATCCAGTTTGAAAGAGGGGCACACCTGACCGGTGGGCTGGTGACTCAGGGCATGCGCATCCCAATTGGAAACCGCTGGCGCATAAAGCTCAGGCACATGAATGGTCGCATGGGGATGATGTTCGACCAACAAGGCGTTACCACCACAATGGTCGCTGTGCAGGTGTGTATTGAGCACCTGCGTTAAGGTGAATTGATCACCGAGCGCCGCGTTCACGAGTTCAAGCGTCTGTTGAGCGTGAGACGAGTAGCCCGTATCGACCAGGCAAGCCCGCTCTCCCTCTCGGAACATGATTCCGTTGGAAGAAAGCCAGCCGCGCTCAAACAGCAAAAGATCAGAGGGAAGGGCCGCCCCGGTATCGCTTGTCATGGCATTAGAGGTACTCATTCAGCGTATATTAAATGCATGTTCAACTTTTGCGGATCACCGCAGCGACTGTGGACACCCATAGACATCGACCCGCCAAGCCATCCCTATTGGACGGCATCATCAATGCACTCAAGGATTGGCGCTATCAGCCTGGGCAACTGAGCGATCTGAGGCGAGTGCTGGACGCCTCGCTCAAAAAGAGATTGATCGACACCGACAGCCGGAAAATGATCGATGGGGTGCTGGGCATCACCAACCTCACCGCCAGCGATGTGATGGTGGCGGCTCCCAAAATGCAGCTCATTGCCATGGACGCCAGCATGGATGAATGCTTTGCCATCCTGATTGAAGTGGGCCATTCCAGATACCCGGTCTACGAGGGCAGCAAGGAAAACATCGTTGGCTTGCTGCACGCCAAGGACATCCTCAAGCTACAGCGAACCCCTGAATTGAGCATGAAAGCCTTGGTCAGGCCGGCCATGTTCCTGCCCGAAAGCAAACGGCTCATCGATTTGCTCAGGGAGTTCAGAAAGACCCGCACCCACATGGCCATCCTGGTGGATGAGTTTGGCCGAGTGGGCGGGTTGGTCACGCTCGAAGATGTGCTCGAAGAAATCGTGGGTGAGATTGAAGATGAATTCGACAAGGAAGAGCAACAAACCGACATCTTCAGCTTTTCAGACAACTCCTACCGCGTGTCAGGCCGTGCAGACATCGAGGTGATCAACCACCACTTCGACGTGCAACTGCCCAACATCCTGGACGAAGAGCGCTTTGACACCATTGGAGGCCTCATCTCCCACGCCATCGGGCACGTGCCCATGAAGGGCGAGTCCCATGTGCTCCAAGGACTGCAATTCACCGTGCTGCATGTGCGTGGAGGGGCTGTGACCTGGTTCAGGGTCAAGAAAATCGGCTGGACGCCATCCGCAGGAGCTCCCTCTGAGGGACATCCTTGAGCGCCTTGCTCCTGATCCTGGCCGCTTATTTGCAAGCCCTGAGTGTGAGCGGCTGGGCCTCGGGATGGGCGGCAGGTTTGCAATGCCTGAGCCTGAGTGTATTGATGTCGTTTGCACTCAAGTCGCGCAACCTGAAGTCCCTGGCCCTGGGCACTTGGCTGTTCACGGCAACCTGGCTGCTGCTCAGTGTGGAGTGGATCCACATCTCTCTATCCCGCTACGGTGGCATGCCGGCCCCCATGGCCTGGCTGGCGGTGTTGTTGCTCAGCGGGGGCTTGGCCATGTATCACGCCTTGGCCATCTGCATGGCCAAACGCATCACGCATCAGGCTTCATGGATGGGGCAAGCCTTGTCCCTGGCCTGCGCCTGGACACTGGCCGAATTGGCGCGAGCCACCTGGTTCACCGGTTTCCCCTGGGGCAGTCCGGGCTATGCCCACACGGACGGCCTGCTCAAAATCACCGCGCCCTATGTGGGCGTCATGGGCATCTCTGCCCTGAGCGCAGGCTTGGCCGCTCTGATGGCCGTCTCACGCCTTCGTGCCAACGCCAGCTGGTCGTACCAGGCGCTGACCCATCTTCTCCTCCCCCTGGGTCTGGCCTGGTCTCCCGCACTCACAAGTCTGGGCTCCAGCGACCTCGCGCAAACCGTCACGCTGCTGCAGGCCAATGTCGACCCCATCAAGAAATTCCAGGACGGCGGGAAAGAAGAGGCGCAGTGGTACCTCCAGCAGATGCAAACCAGCAGCGCTGACCTCATCCTCGCTCCCGAAACCGCATTGGCGCAGATCAGCAGCCGAGAGGCTTTCAAGGACACCTTGGCTCAATCGGGCATTCCAAAGTCGCCTCAACAGGCCGTGATCATTGGCACCATGGAACAAAAAGGCGAAGACTATGCCAATGCCGCATGGGGCTGGATGGGGGGACAAGTCCTGGCCTATCACAAGCAGCACCTGGTGCCGTTTGGTGAATTCACACCGCCCGCTCTGAGCTGGATCAACCAGTGGCTCAACATCCCCTATTCCAACTTCACCGAAGGACAGGGCACCCGCAATCCTTTTGTGCATCGCCAGCATGTCTATGCCTTGGGTATTTGTTATGAAGACTTGTTTGGTGAAGAAATGGCCAAACTCTTCCAGGCCAATGCATCGCACCCCACGGCCTTGGTCAACATCAGCAACCTGGCGTGGTTTGGAGACGGCAAGGCGCTGGACCAGCACCTCATCATCGGCCGCATGCGTGCGCTTGAATTGCGTCGCCCCATGCTCATGGCCACCAACACCGGTTGGTCGGCGGTGATCGACGACACGGGCCAGGTCACCGGCCGGCTGCCCAAGTCGCAAAGGGCCAGCATGACCCTGGACTACAGGGGTGTGGACGAGCCGCCAACCCTCTATGCCCAGTGGGCAGGGCGATGGGGCCACATGCCTTTGTGGATCTTGGCTGCGGTGGGTTTGTTCCTCTCGGGGCTGCTGTTCACAAGGGCAAAAATACCCAGCCCGGAATGAGGCGAAAGGACCAGGTTCAAACCTTAAAATGGCCTGTTGCACCAACGGCTGGACGGCACCCATGTTGACCTTTCAACAAATCATTCTTCAATTGCAGACCTACTGGGACAAGCAAGGCTGCGCGCTCTTGCAGCCCTACGACATGGAAGTCGGCGCCGGAACCAGCCACACCGCCACGTTTTTGCGTGCCATCGGTCCGGAGCCCTGGAAGGCCGCCTATGTTCAACCCAGCCGCCGCCCCAAAGACGGTCGCTACGGCGAGAACCCCAACCGGCTCCAGCACTACTATCAATACCAGGTGGTGCTCAAACCTGCGCCCTCCAACATCCTGGATTTGTATTTGGGCTCCCTCCAAGCCTTGGGTTTTGATCTGAAGAAAAACGACATCCGCTTTGTGGAAGACGATTGGGAAAACCCAACGCTGGGCGCATGGGGCTTGGGCTGGGAGGTTTGGCTCAATGGCATGGAGGTGACCCAGTTCACCTACTTCCAGCAAGTCGGCGGCATCGATTGCAAACCCATCACGGGCGAGATCACCTATGGCCTGGAGCGCCTGGCCATGTATTTGCAAGGTGTGGACAACGTCTATGACCTGGTCTGGACCGAAGGCCTGAGTTATGGCGACGTCTATTTGCAAAACGAAAAAGAGCAATCGGCCTACAACTTCGAGCACAGCGACACCGAGTTCTTGTTCCAAGCCTTCAGCGCCCACGAAAAACAGGCCAAGTACCTCATGGAGCAACAGCTGGCGTTGCCCGCCTATGAGCAAGTGCTCAAGGCAGCCCACACCTTCAACTTGCTCGATGCGCGCGGCGCCATCAGCGTGACCGAGCGCGCGGCCTACATTGGCCGCATCCGCAACCTCGCGCGCAGCGTCGCCCAGAGCTACTACGACAGTCGTGCCCGCCTGGGCTTCCCGATGGCCCCTCGCGAATGGGTGGCTCAAATCGAACGCCAAGCCGCTTAAGCAGAGGACGCCCACATGAATGCCCCCAGCCTCCTCGTTGAACTCTTTGTCGAGGAACTGCCCCCCAAGGCCTTGAAAAAACTCGGCGAATCCTTTGCCTCCACCTTGTTCGATCAGCTTCAGGCCGCTGGCTTGTTGTCCAAGGACTCGGCGATCACCCCCTTTGCCTCGCCCCGCCGACTGGGCGCGCACATCACGCGGGTGCAAGCCCAGGCGCAAGACAAGCCCGTGCAGCAAAAGCTCATGCCCGTGAGCGTGGGGCTGGATGCCAGCGGTCAGGCCACGCCCGCACTCATCAAAAAACTCGCCGCACTGGGTGTGGCCGCCAGCGAGGTGGCCAGCGTGGTCCCGCAGCTCCAGCGTCAAAGCGACGGCAAGGCCGAGACCCTCTATTACGACAGCATGGTCAAAGGCGCGAGCCTCGCCACCGGCTTGCAAACCGCCCTGGATGCCGCTCTGAGTCGATTGCCCATCCCCAAGGTGATGAGCTATCAGCTCGAAACCGATTGCGAGTTGCCCGGCTGGAGCAGCGTTCACTTTGTGCGTCCCGCGCATCGCCTGGTGGCTTTGCATGGCGACCAGGTGGTGCCCATTCAGACCTTGGGTCTGAAAGCCGACCGCATCACCCATGGGCATCGATTCGAAGCCACTGTGGATCCCGTGGTCATCCGTCAGGCAGATGACTACGAGGCCCAGTTGGCTCAAGAAGGCTCAGTGATCGCCGGCTTCGATCAGCGTCGCGCCGAGATGGTCCGTCAACTCCATGCCGCCGCAGCCCGTGTGGGCGGCGGCGTTCGCCCCATCGACGACGATGCCTTGCTCGACGAAGTCACCGCCCTGGTGGAACGCCCCAACGTCCTGGTGTGCGAATTTGAAAAGCAGTTCCTCGATGTGCCCCAGGAGTGCCTCATCCTCACGATGAAGGCCAACCAGAAATACTTTCCCTTGCTCGACGCATCCGGCAAGCTCACCCACCAGTTCCTCGTGGTGAGCAACATCAGCCCCGCCGATGCGTCGGCGGTCATTGGCGGCAACGAGCGCGTGGTGCGCCCACGCCTGGCCGATGCCAAGTTCTTCTTCGACCAAGACCGCAAGAAGACCCTCGCTTCGCGCGTGCCAGGCCTGCATCAGGTGGTCTTTCACAACAAACTGGGCACGCAGGGCGAGCGCACCGAGCGGGTTCGTGCCATGGCCAAAGGCATCGCCGCTTTGTTGCCCCAAGGCCAAGAGCCTGCTTTTATCCAGGCCGTGGACACCGCCGCAAAACTGGCCAAAGCCGATTTGCTCACCGACATGGTGGGCGAATTCCCCGAGCTCCAAGGCATCATGGGCGGCTACTATGCCCGCCACGATGGCTTGGGCAACGAGGTGGCCGCTGCCATCGAAGACCACTACAAGCCCCGCTTCGCGGGCGACGAACTGCCCCGCAACACCGTGGGCGTGGTCGTGGCCTTGGCCGACAAGCTCGAGACCCTGGTGGGCATGTTTGGCATTGGCAACCTGCCCACGGGTGACAAAGACCCGTTTGCGCTGCGCCGCCATGCGCTGGGCGTGATGCGCATGCTCATTGAAAAAGACTTGCACGTGGATGTGGGGGCCTTGATCCAATTGGCCATCCAGGTCATCCAACATAACCTGACCCAGCAAGCTCAGGCCAGCGCCGCAGCGGCCACCTGGGCCAAGCCTGTGCTCGAAGGCCTCAAGGCCGATGCCGTCGTCGAATCGGTGCAGTCCTTCATCTTCGACCGCCTCGCGGGCAGCTTGCGCGATCAAGGCTACTCCGCGCAGGAAGTCGAAGCCGTGCTGGCCTTGCGCCCGCAACGCCTGAGCGACGTGCCCAATCGCCTCGCTGCCGTGCGCGCCTTTGCCATGCTGCCCGAGGCCGCTGCCCTGGCCGCGGCCAACAAGCGCATTGGCAACATCCTCAAAAAAGCCGACGAGCAGGCCACCACCTTGGCCCAGGTCAACACCGCCTTGTTCCATGAGGAAGCTGAACGCCACTTGCACGCCACCATGCAAACCCTGGTGCCCCAAGCCAGCCAGCAATTCCAAGCCGGCGACTACACCGCCAGCCTGCAAACCCTGGCCGCCTTGCGGGGTCCCGTCGACGCTTTCTTTGACGACGTCATGGTCAACGCCGACGATGCCGCCGTGCGACTCAACCGCCTGAGCCTGCTCAAGGCCTTGCACGAGGCCATGAACCGTGTGGCCGATCTTTCCCGTCTGGCCTGATCGGAGACAGGGATGGCCTCTACCCCCAAGCTCGTCATCGTCGACCGCGATGGCACCCTCAACATCGACAGTGACGACTACGTCAAGTCAGCCGACGAGTGGTCGCCCTATCCCAATGCCTTGCATGCGATTGCACGCCTCAACCATGCAGGCTGGCATGTGGTGGTGGTGACCAATCAGTCGGGGCTCGCGATCGCCCTCTGTCCGAGCACTTCCCCGCCAACACGCGGGTGCACGAAGACTTGCTGGCTTTTGCCGACTGGTTTTTGGCGCGCGAACACCTCAAGTCCGGAGCCCATGCGCCATGAGCGCGCTTCGCTCCTGGCTGCATCTTTTGCTCATGGGCATCACCGTGATGCCCTATGCCCTGATCCTGCTGGGTGTGAGCCTCTTGCCCAACGGCAAGTCGCGCGCCTATGGCGTGGCCGTTGCCTGGCTCAAGCTGTGCATCGCCAGCGCGCGCTGGATGCTGGGCATTCGCTATCGTATTCATGGTCAGGCCCATCTGCCCAAGGGGCATGAGGATCCTGCGGTGCTCCTGGTCAAGCACCAGTCCACCTACGAAACCTTTTTGATGCCCGTCATCATGCCCCACCCCTTGGCCTATGTGTTCAAAAAAGAATTGCTGACCATCCCGTTTTTTGGGTGGGCGATTGGCCGCCTCGACATGGTGCACATCGACCGCTCGCAGCGCGCCAAGGCCTTTCAAAAAGTCGTGGAGCGTGGCCGCAAGCTGCTGGCCAAGGGCACCTGGGTCATCATGTTTCCCGAGGGCACGCGCATCCCGCGTGGCCAAGTCGGTCAATACAAATCGGGGGGTGCGCGCCTGGCCATCGAGGTGGGCGTGCCGGTCATTCCCATTGCGGTCACCTCCGCCAAGTGCTGGCCGCGACGCGCGCTGCTCAAGCGCCCCGGCGTGGTCGAGGTGAGCATCGGTGCCCCCATCGACACGGCTGGACAAACCCCCGAGGCCATCACGCTGCGCGTGCAAGCCTGGATCGAAGCGGAGATGCAGCGGCTCGATCCCGAGGCCTACCCCGGCGCCAGCGCCACCTCGGCTTCATCCCCCCACACCTCGGGCTAACGCACGATGGGCAAGTTGTTCCAACTCGCGCTGGACTTCTTTTCGCCCCCTGCCCCGCAGGCCGAACCCGAATCGCAACGGGGCAAGCCGCCGCTCACCGAAACCCAGGCCCTGCTCACCGACAACGCCGCCATCGGCTTTCATCATCCCAAGGCCAATCGCCGCATTGACTTGCAAGGCATGGAAGTCCTCTACCACCATCAGCATGCGCGGCGCAAAACCATTGGCATGCTGGTGGGTCAAGACGGTCTGGAGGTGCGCGCACCCCGTTGGGTGGGTCGCACTGAAATTGAAGCCGCCTTGCGCGAGCGAGCCAGCTGGATCATTCGCAAATTGGGTGAAGCCCAGCAAGCCCGGCGAGACCACCTGGCTCAGGCCATCGTGTGGCAAGACGGTGCCCTGGTGCCCTATCTGGGTCAGCACTTGCGCCTGGTGCTGGACCCCACCTTGCAACATGCGGCCTTTGACCAGGCGTTGCGCAGCGGCCTGGCCGACGAATCTGCCCAATGGCATTTGCATTTGGGCCTGAGCCAGCAAGCCAGCGCCGCCCAAATCCGCGATGCCACCCAGGCCTGGCTGATGCAAATGGCGCGTCAGCTGTTCACCGAGCGCCTGGATCACTACGCGCCCAAGCTGCAGGTGCGGTGGACCCATTTGTCACTCAGCAGTGCCAACACCCGCTGGGGCACGGCCAGCGCCGATGGGCGCATCCGCCTCAATTGGCGGCTCATCCATTTCAAGCCTTCGGTGATTGACTATGTGGTGGTGCACGAACTCAGCCATTTGCGGGTCATGAACCACAGCCCCCAGTTCTGGGACACCGTGGCCAGCGTGGTGCCCGACTACCAGGGCCAGCGCAAAGCCCTCAGGACCGAATCCATTCCGCCCTGGCTTTGAAGCGGTACACCCCATCGGCATCGCAAGTGCGCTTCAACTGACCCTGATGCCACAGCGTGTGCAAATGGGCCACGGCTTCGCCCAAGGCAAACGGCAATTGGTAGGCATCGAGGTCGCGAGCAAACATCACTTCCACCGCATCCATGCCACTGAGCGATGCGTTGGCGCAAGCCGCCATCAACTCGGCGAGCCGGTCATGGTGATGCGCTTGCAGCTGGTCGATGCGGCGATGCAACCCCTTGAAAGGCCGTCCATGCGAGGGCAGCACCAGCGTTTCGCTGGGGAGTTGACGCAGCCGCTCGAGCGACTGCATGTACAGCAGCAGCGGGTCGCCCTCGGGTTCAGATTCGAACACGCTCACATTGGTGGAGATGCGCGGCAACACCATGTCACCCGAGATGAGGATGGACTGCTGAGCGCAGTGCAAGGCCATGTGCTCGGGTGAGTGGCCATAGCCTGCATGGCAAACCCAATCGGTCTGCCCCAGGCTCAATACAAACTGGTCCATGAGCCTGTGGTGCTGATCGGGCAGCGAGGGCACCATGCCCCGGTACTCGTCGCCGCGTGTGCGCACCCGCTCCAAGGCCGCCTCGTCGCGCAAGCCATGACGCGCAAAAAAGCGCGCGGCCAGCTCGCCGCCTTGCGTTCGCTCCTTGGCGAGGACCGCGCGTGCCGTCATGAATTCGGTGCTGCTGATCCACATGGGGGCTTGCCAGCGCTGGCCAATCCATTGCGCCAAGCCAATGTGATCGGGGTGCATGTGCGTGACCACCACCCTGAGCACAGGCAAGCCTTCCAGGTGCTGGTCAAAGATGGCTTCCCATTGCTCGCGGCTGCTGGCCTGGTTCACGCCGCAGTCCACAACGCACCAGCCCGGCTGGTCTTCCACCTGGTCACGGATCAGCCAGGTGTTGATGTGGTTGAGCTGGAACGGCAGGCTCAGGCGCACCCAAAACACCCCTGGCGCAATTTGTAAGGGTTCTGTAGGCTTGGGCAGGGTATCGCCCAAAGGGTAGGCCAGTTCGGATTCCAGGGTGTTCATGAGTGCGCTACCATAATTGACGTTTACGTCAACGTCAAAAAAAGATGTCGTCATGGCGACCACCTTCACCATCAGCGAACTGTCCAAAGAATTCGATCTGACCACTCGGGCCATCCGGTTTTACGAGGACATGGGCTTGCTCAGCCCCACCCGTGCAGGTCCGGGCGGGCGCAACCGCATGTATTCCAACCGCGATCGCACCCGGTTGCGCCTGACCCTGAGGGCCAAACGCTTGGGCTTGTCGCTGACCGAGGCCAAGGACATCATCGACATGTACGACAGCCCGCGCGACACCGTGGCGCAGCTGGACCGGTTCATTTCAGTGCTGGTGCAGCACCGCCATCAGCTCGAAGTCCAATTGCAGGAAATCCAGGCCAACCTCGATGAGGTCAAGCAGCACGAGCGCGAAGCCCGTGCCTTGCTGGCCAAACAAAAAAAGGCGCGCACATGACCCCTCCCGCTTCCACCCCCGAGCACACGGCCAGCGCCAGGGCGCGCATCGAATCGAGCTTTGTGCGCCAGGGCATGATGCGCCACCTGGGCGCGCGCGTCGTCCATGTCGAGCCTGGCAAGGTGCAAGTGGCCTTGCCCTACAGCGACAAAGTCACCCAGCAGCAAGACGGCTTTCATGGCGGCGCCATGGGCGCTTTGGCCGACATTGCCTGTGGCTATGCCGCGCTCACCGTGGCCGAGCCCGGCATGGAAGTCACCACCGTGGAATACAAGATCAATTTCCTCGCCTCGTTCAAAGATGGCGAGTTGCAGGCCACCGGGCGGGTCATCCGCGCAGGCAAGCGACTCATCATCACCCAGGGCGAAGTCACCCACCATGCACCCGACGGCAAAGTCAGCGACTGCGCCCTCATTCAAGCCACGGTGGCGCCCGTCCCCAACAAGGTGATCCCCACCTGAGACCCTGTTTGCAAAAGGACTCCCCATGAGCACATTACCCGGACTCAACTTTCAACTGGGCGAAGACATCAACGCCTTGCGCGATGCCGTCGAGGCGTTTGCCCAGGCCGAGATCGCACCCCGCGCCGCGCAAATCGACGCCAGCGATCAATTCCCCATGGACTTGTGGCGCAAGATGGGCGAGCTGGGCATCCTGGGCATCACCGCACCCCAGGCCTATGGCGGGGCTGAGATGGGTTATTTGGCCCACATGATTGCCATGGAAGAAGTCTCGCGCGCCAGCGCCAGCGTGGGCTTGTCTTACGGCGCGCACTCCAATCTGTGCGTCAACCAGATCAAGCGCAACGGCTCCGAGGCGCAAAAGCAGAAATTCCTGCCCAAGCTCATCAGCGGCGAACACGTGGGCGCGCTGGCCATGAGCGAGCCGGGTGCAGGCAGCGATGTCATCAGCATGAAACTCAAGGCCGAGGACAAAGGCGGCTACTACCTGCTCAATGGCACCAAGATGTGGATCACCAACGGCCCGGACGCCGACACCTTGGTCGTCTATGCCAAGACCGAGCCCGAGTTGGGCGCGCGGGGCGTGACGGCCTTCTTGATCGAAAAGTCCATGAAGGGCTTTTCAGTGGCGCAAAAGCTCGACAAGCTGGGCATGCGCGGCAGCCACACCGGCGAGCTCGTCTTCAACAACGTCGAGGTCCCAGCCGACCACATCCTGGGCGGCCTCAACAATGGGGCCAAGGTGCTCATGAGCGGTCTGGACTACGAGCGTGCCGTCCTGGCCGCCGGTCCCATCGGCATCATGCAGGCGGTGATGGACAACGTCATCCCCTACATCCATGAACGCAAGCAGTTTGGCCAGTCCATTGGGGAGTTCCAGCTCATCCAGGGCAAGATGGCCGACATGTACACCGTGCTGCAAGCCGGCCGCTCCTTCCTCTACACCATTGGCAAGAACCTGGACATGCTGGGCACAGAGCACGTTCGCCAAGTGCGCAAGGACTGCGCCTCGGTGATCTTGTGGTGCGCCGAGAAAGCCACCTGGATGGCCGGCGAGGGCATTCAGATTTTTGGTGGCAATGGCTACATCAACGACTACCCGCTGGGGCGTTTGTGGCGTGACGCCAAGCTCTACGAGATTGGAGCGGGCACGAGTGAAATCCGGCGCATGCTCATTGGCCGCGAGCTGTTCTCCGAAACCTGCTGACCCCACCAAGCGAGCCCATCTTGAACAACGCCCTCAAAGACTTGCTGGACAACAACCGCCGCTGGGCGGCCCAGATGGAGGCCGAGCAGCCGGGATACTTCCGTGAGTTGTCCCAGTTGCAGACGCCCAAATATTTGTGGATTGGCTGCTCTGACAGCCGCGTGCCGGCCAACCAGATCACTGGCCTGGCGCCAGGCGAGGTCTTTGTTCATCGCAACGTGGCCAATGTGGTGGTCCACTCCGACCTCAATGCCTTGTCCGTGATTCAATTTGCGGTCGACGCCCTCAAGGTCGAGCACATCATCGTGGTGGGGCATTACCAGTGCGGCGGTGTGATCGCTGCCGCACAGGGCAAGCGCATCGGTCTGGTGGACAACTGGCTGCGCCATGTGCAGGACGTGCGCTTGCGCCACCGCCAGCGCCTCAATCATTTGCCGCAGCAGGAGATGGAAAACACCCTGTGCGAGATGAACGTCATCGAACAAGTGGGCAATGTGGCCTTGTCCAACGTCATGCAAGACGCCTGGTCACGCGGGCAAAAAATCTCAGTCCATGGCTGGATTTATGGCTTGAGCGATGGGCTGCTCAAGGACTTGCAAGTCAGCATGTCCAATCCTGGCGAGGTGGTGGATGTGTTTCGCAACGCCATCAAGCGTTATCCCCGTGGGTTTTGAGCCCCTTTGTGTGTTTGATTCAACTGAAAAGAGACCCTCATGAATGATCCCGTTGTATTGGTGAGTGCAGCCCGAACCCCCATGGGCAGCTTTCAAGGCGACTTCTCCAGCCTCGCAGCCCACGACCTTGGCGGCGTGGCCATTGCGGCTGCGGTGCAGCGCGCAGGCATCTCGCCCGACTTGGTGACCGAGGTGTTGTTTGGCAACTGCCTCATGGCCGGTCAAGGTCAGGCACCGGCCAGGCAAGCCGCCTTCAAAGGCGGGTTGCCCAAGAGCGCAGGCGCGGTGACCTTGTCCAAGATGTGTGGCTCGGGCATGCGTGCGGCCATGTTCGCCCACGACATGCTGCTTGCTGGCTCGCACGATGTGCTGGTGGCCGGCGGCATGGAGAGCATGACCAATGCACCCTACCTCATGCTCAAAGGGCGTGGCGGCTATCGCTTGGGCCACGACCGCCTCTTTGATCACATGATGCTCGACGGCCTCGAGGACGCCTACCAGGCTGGGCGCAGCATGGGCACCTTTGGCGAAGACTGCGCGGCCAAATACCAGTTCACCCGCGAGCAGCAAGACGCCTTCGCCATGGCCAGTGTGCAGCGCGCGCAAGCCGCCATTGCAAGCGGCGCCTTCAAGGCCGAGATTGCAGCCGTCACCGTCAAGACCCGCGCTGGCGAGTCGGTGATCGACACCGACGAAGGTCCCGGCAAGATCAAGGTCGACAAGATCCCCACCCTCAAACCCGCCTTCAAGAAAGACGGCACCATCACCGCTGCGGCCAGCTCTTCCATCAACGATGGCGCAGCCGCCCTGGTGATGATGCGCCAGAGCACCGCCCAAAAGCTCGGCTGCAAACCCCTGGCCCGCATCGTCAGCCATGCCACCCATGCGCAAGAACCCGAGTGGTTCGCCACCGCGCCGGTTGGTGCCACACAAAAAGCCCTGGCCAAGGCGGGCTGGCAGGTCAAGGATGTGGACTTGTGGGAAATCAACGAGGCCTTTGCCGTGGTGCCCATGGCTTTGATGCACGAGCTCAAGGTGTCGCACGACCAGGTCAACGTCCATGGCGGTGCCTGTGCATTGGGTCACCCCATCGGTGCATCGGGCGCTCGCATCATCGTGACCCTGCTGCACGCGCTCAAAGGGCGCGGCCTCAAAAAAGGCCTGGCCACTTTGTGCATTGGCGGCGGTGAAGCCACGGCCATGGCCCTCGAGCTGATCTGAGTTGCACATGCCCACCGTCTTGCTCCTGGGTGCATCACGCGGCATTGGCCTGGAATTGGCCCGCCAATTCAAAGCCCAAGGCTGGCGCGTCGTGGCCACGGCCAGAAGCGCCCAAGGCCTGGAGTTGCTGGACAACGAGGGTTGCGAAACCCACCAGCTCGATGTGACCGATCCGGTGAGTCATTCCCGCCTGGCCTGGGTGCTCGATGGGGAAAAGCTGCAACTGGTGGTCTATGTGGCCGGGGTCATTGACCGTGCTCCCGCTCCCGAGCCACCCTCGCAAGCCGCCTTTGATCACGTCATGCACACCAATGTGTGGGGAGCCATGCAAACCCTGCCGCAAATCCTGCCCATGGTGGCCTCGGCGCACGGCGTGGTGGCCTGCATCAGCTCGGCCATGGGCAGCCTGCAAGACATCAACAGTTCATCGGCCTGGCTCTACCGGGTGAGCAAGGCTGCACTCAACATGGTGGTGCGCTGCATCCACACCGCGCAGCCCGACATCACCGCAGTTGCCCTTCATCCGGGCTGGGTCCAAACCGAGATGGGTGGACCCCAGGCGACGCTCACGCCTGTGCAGAGTGCGCGTAGCCTGTGCGCCACGCTCACCCGCCTGTGCACGCAGCCGCGTGAGGACGATCGCGGTTCATTTTTCAATCACGACGGCACCCGCATCGCGTGGTGAAGCCCGAACAGGAGTCCCCATGTTGCTGACCCCCGACCACACCATGATCCGCGATGCCGTGCGCGACTTTGCCCAGCGTGAGCTCTGGCCGCATGCCGCCGAATGGGACAAGTCCCACCACTTCCCCAAAGCCGCTCACCAGGGCTTGGCCGAGTTGGGGGCGTATGGCATTTGCGTGCCCGAAGACCTCGGGGGTGCGGGCCTGGACTACCTCACCCTGGCCTTGGTGCTCGAAGAAATCGCCGCAGGCGACGGCGGCACCAGCACGGCCATCAGTGTGACCAATTGCCCGGTCAACGCCATCCTCATGCGCTATGGCAATGCGGCGCAGCAAAAACAGTGGCTCACCCCCCTGGCACAGGGGCAGATGCTGGGTGCGTTTTGCCTGACCGAGCCGCATGTGGGCTCAGATGCCTCTGCCTTGCGCACCACGGCCACCCGCCAGGGTGACCACTATGTCATCCAGGGGGTGAAGCAATTCATCACCAGCGGCAAAAACGGGGATGTGGCCATCGTCATCGCTGTGACCGACAAGGGCGCGGGCAAGAAAGGCATGAGCGCATTCCTCGTCCCCACCAGCACACCTGGCTATCAGGTGGCGCGCCTCGAAGACAAGCTCGGCCAACACAGCAGCGACACCGCGCAAATCAACTTTGACAACTGCCGCATCCCCGCTGACCACTTGATCGGCGCTGAAGGCGAGGGCTACAAGATTGCCCTCTCGGCGCTCGAGGGCGGGCGCATTGGCATTGCCGCGCAAAGCATTGGCATGGCACGCAGCGCGCTGGATGTGGCGCTGGACTATGCCAAGCAGCGCGAGAGCTTTGGCACCGCCATCTTCAACCACCAGGCCGTGGGTTTTCGGCTGGCCGATTGCGCCACCCGACTGGAAGCGGCGCGCCAACTCACCTGGCATGCGGCGAGCCTGCGCGATGCGGGGCAGCCCTGCCTCAAGGAGGCGGCCATGGCCAAACTGTTTGCCAGCGAAACGGCAGAGGCGATTTGCAGCGCGGCCATTCAAACCCTGGGCGGCTATGGGGTGGTGGCTGACTTTCCGGTGGAGCGCATTTACCGCGATGTGCGCGTGTGCCAGATTTACGAAGGCACCAGCGACGTGCAAAAAATCATCATCCAACGCGCCTTGGCCTGAGGCTTCAGCTGCGCTCGCGGTAGGTGGGCATGCGCAGCTTGAAGGCGAGTGCGGCCACGCGCACCAGAAAGATCACCAGCATGGCCACCAGGCTGGCACTCAGGGCTTGCCAGCCCAGCACCAGTTCGAGCAAGACCAGCACCAGCGCGCCCATCCAGGCGGCGGTGGCATAGAGTTCGCCGCGCACAAAAATGAGGGGCACCTCGTTGCACAACACATCGCGCAAGACACCGCCGAGCACGCCCGTGATCACGCCCAGCAACGAGGCGGCCAGCCAATGCGTGGGGTGGTCCAGTGCGATTTGCGTGCCTGCCACCGTGAACAAGGCCAGGCCGATGGCGTCCGGAATCAAAAACACCGTGGCGGGCAGGCGCAGTCGACGCACCAGCAAAAAAACCAGCACCGTCGCCAAGAACGCCACCACCAGGTAGTTGGGATCACGGATCCAGAAGACGGGGCGCTGCAACAACAAGTCGCGCACAGTGCCGCCGCCCAGCGCCGCCACACAGCCCACCATGACCACGCCCACCACATCCATCTGCTTGCGGCCAGCATCGAGCACGCCCGTCAAGGCGTTGATGGCCACTGCGGCCATGCTGAGCCAATACAGGAAATCAAACAAAGTGGGTTGCATGCCCACATTCTGACAGGCTGCACCGGGCGGTCAGGCTAGAAGTTCTGGGGCTGATGCGCATGCCGCTTGGCCTCTTGCGCATCGATCAAGCCCTTTTGCATCAACTGCTGCAGGCTCTGGTCCAGCGTTTGCATGCCCTGTGACATCCCGGTCTGGATGGCCGAATACATTTGCGCGACCTTGCCCTCGCGAATGAGGTTGCGTATGGCGGGTGTGCCCATCATGATCTCGTGCGCGGCCACGCGGCCTTGGCCATCCTTGCGCTTGCACAAGGTTTGCGAGATCACCGCAACCAACGACTCGGAGAGCATCATGCGGATCATGGCCTTCTCGTCCCCAGGGAACACATCGATCACGCGGTCAATGGTTTTGGGCGCGCTGGAGGTGTGGGTAGTGGCCAGCACCAGATGCCCGGTCTCAGCCGCAGTCATCGCCAGGCGAATCGTTTCCAGGTCGCGCAACTCGCCCACCAGGATCACATCGGGGTCTTCGCGCAAGGCCGCCCGCAGCGCATTGGCGAATTGATGGGTGTGCGTGCCCACCTCGCGCTGGTTGACGAGGCTCATCTTGGGCGCATGGATGAATTCAACCGGGTCTTCGATCGTGAGCACATGGCCAGGCACATGGCCATTGAAGTGGTCGACCATGGCCGCCAGGGTGGTGCATTTGCCCGATCCGGTTGGCCCGGTCACCAGGATCAGTCCACGGGGTTGGAGCATGAGCTCGGCCAGCGCAGCTGGGGCGTTGATCTCGGCCAGGCCTGACACCCGCGAAGGAATGGCTCTGAGCACAGCCCCAACCCCCCGCGTGTGCTCAAAGGCGTTCACCCTGAAGCGCGAGAGCTCGGGCACGTCGATGGCAAAGTCCAGCTCCAGCGTTTGTTCAAAGCGCGCTCGCATCTCGGCGTTCATGATGCCGTCCAGCATGGTGCGGATGTGCGCCTCGCTCAAGGCCTCGTCGCTCAACTTGTCCATGTCGCCATGGCGGCGAACCATGGGCGGCAATCCGGTGGACAGGTGCAGGTCAGACGCCTGGCGAGCGATGCATTCACGCAGCAGTTGGTCCAGTGTGGTCATGGGGGTTCACTCCGACTGTGGTCAAAAAGGCATCGTCCAGGTGGTGCGTGCGGGTGTGGTCTTTCCACTCGCTGGGGCTGCCCATGAAGCGCAAGGTTCCCGTGTGCAAAACCATCACGCGATCGGCCAGGGCTTCCACATCCCCCAGTGCATGGGTGCACATCAGCACCGACTGCCCTTGCCGCAAGCACTGCTGGATGCGCTGGCGAATCTGTGCGCGCGAAATCGGATCCAGCCCGCTCATGGGTTCGTCCAGCACGATGAGCGGCCGCCGGCTTTGCAAGACCACCGACAAGCCGATCTTCTGGGTCATCCCTTTGGAGCAGGCCGACACGGGCAGGTCCAGCACCGATTCGTCCATGCCCAGCTGGACCAACTCCTCGGTCCATTCCTTCAGGGTCGAGGTCTGTGCATACATGGCGTTGGCCCAATGCAGGTAATCGCGCACCCGCATCCAATGCGGCGGCTGGAATCGCTCGGGCAGGTAGCTCAGGCGCTCGCGCGAGCGGGGGTCGCCCACGGGGCAGCCTTGCAGCCAGGCCTGACCGGTGGAGGCGGGCGTGAGCCCCAGCAGCAGTTTGATGAGGGTGGACTTGCCCGCCCCATTCACACCCACCAGCGCGAGGCATTGGCCCGCTTGCATGTCAAAGCTCAAGGTCTCCAGCGCCTGACGCGATCCATAGCATTTGGAGAGGCCTTGCACCAAGAGCAAGGGTTTGTCGGCGTGATCAAGGCTGGGCTGATCCGTCTGGGGGATGAGGTCGTCTGCGGTGGCGGTCTGTGTCATGGTTCAGTGCTGCAGGAGTTGTTGTTGAGAACGAAGGAGGAATTCGATTTCTTGCGGGTTGTCGATGTGTCCGTTGTCGATGAGCAAGCCCAGGGACAAAGCCGCCGCCTGTTTGTCATCCATGGCTTCCAGAACAATGGACTCCAGTTGCTTGACCCAGGTGGGAATGCCGGGTGTGGCCAGCAAGGTCTCGCGCAGCCGCCTGGCCAGTTGCAAGGCCAGCGGCAAGTCCTTGAGGTGGTGCTTGGCCTGGATGACGGCATGGGCCATCCATTGCCAGCGGTGTTCGGGGTCTTGCTCGAACGAGCGCGCGATGAAGTCCAGCATGACCCGCTGGCGCTCGCTGTCCTTGACGTTGAAATACACATGCGAGGCCACCATCAGGGCGTAGTGGCTTTGGGGGTCCAGCATCACGATGCGATCCAGCCACTGCGTGATCCTGGGATAGTCCAATTCGCCAAATGGGATGCTGACGCCGGGCTGCGTATCGTCGGTCTGCACATAAAGGTTGAGCCACTTGGCCAGGGGCAGCACATCGCCCAAGGCGGCGCGCCTGACCTGATCCGCCGTGGGCGGTGGCGTGAGCGAGGCGATGCGTTGTTCGGCCACGGGGCGCCACATCGCCAGCAGCCAAGAGCCAGCCAGCACCAGCACCAGCGCTGCCCACCATGCGGGGGCAATGGGCAGCCGGTGGCGTTGGCTGGCGCGAAAGAATTCAAAGTTCATGGCCATGAAAGTCCACCAGGGCAGCGGTCAAAAAAACCAGCATGGTGGGCAACACCCACACCAGGCTGGTGGCGAGCAATTCCCAGCCGTGCGCAGGCGGGCTCAGCAGCCATTCGGTCTGGCCGTGTCGCCCCAGGGGCGGGATCAGCCAGCTCAGCAAGGCCATCGCCCAGCGCGACACCCTGGGCAAGAGCTCATTGGGATCCATGGCAATGGGGTGAGCCACCATGGTTTGCAAGGCATCGAGCGCATGAGACAGGCCGTGAAACAGCAAGGTGGCCATCACGGCTGGGATGGTGCGCAACAGGCCAATGGCGAAAAAGAGCGCCACGGTCACCATCACCCACCACTCCAGCAGCACGCTCACCAGCCAGGTCAATCCGCCCAGGCTCCAGAGGAATGAACTCACCAAGCCCAGGCTCAAGCCGGTGAGAAGGGCACACATCACGCACAGCATCAGCAAGCCAAGCCAGCGCCACACCAGGTATTGCGCCCTGGACATGGGGTGCGAGAGCAGCAGCAGCAAAAAGCCCGTGTCGGCGTCGCGCGTGATGATGTTGATGGTGTAGAGCATCAAGGCCAGACCCAGCAGCCACCGCATGGCCGTGGCACCAAACACGGTGCGCATCTCCATCACCTCGGTGATGGCCAGCGAACCCATGAGCTGCGCCACGCCCATGGCGCAGGCCAACAAGGTCAGCACCAGCCAGACAAAGCGGCTGCGCCAGCATTCCATCGCCGCAAACAGCAGCATGCCCCGCAAGGCAGCATGGCTGGACTGGCGCGATGGCGTGCGGCCTGGGGCATCGTTGATCAACTGAGGTGAAGAGGAGGACATCATGGGCGTGTGAAAGAGAGTGGAAAAGACATCAGGCCATGCGGGTCATGGCCACAAACCGCTGCGCACCAGCAAGCTGGCAAGTTGTTGGGCAGAGACCCAGCCCACCTGGTCGTCAAACTCGCCAAGGGGTGAGTCGATGCCAGTAGGGAAACGGCTGACGAACAGCGTCTGGCTGCTGGGGCTGGTTTTGAGGTTGGGCATGTTGGCCAGTTCATCGGTGCTCACTGGGGCCGGTGGGGCATTACCCGCGCCTCGGCCATTGGCGCCATGCGAGATGAACACTGCTGAGGCATTGGCCGCGAGCGTCACCGCCTCGCCCGCGCTGCTCACGCACAGGGGCGCTGCCGTCCCCGTGGTCGAGCACACCACCCGCAGATTGCTTTGCGCCTGAATGGCATTGAGCAAGCCGCTCGCGGTTTGTGTGAGCGTCACCGGAACGGCGTAGTCGATGAGGTTTTGCCAGCCGTCGCGACCGTTGACACCCAGGCTGCCATAGGGCACTTGCCCCCAGGCCACGCCTGCGGTGGTGTTTTGCAGGCTCAGGCAGGGCGCGTCTTCCAGCCCATCGCCATTGGTGTCGGGGCAAGGCAATCGGCCTTGCAGCAAGACAAAGCCCATCACAGCCTGTTGCAAGTCTTCCAGGGTGGTTTGTGTGGCATTGCGCTGCGCAGTCCGGTTCCAGACGGTGTAGAAGCCCAGGAGCGCCGAGAGCAGGATCGAGGAGATGACCAGGACCACCGACAACTCCACCAGGGTGAAGCCGCCACTGCCCTTGCGTTGTCGCGCGCGCGTGTGCATGGCAGGGGTCATGGTGTGCCGCTCCAGCGTCGGTGGTGGGCCAAGGCCTGATTGAATTCCGTGCGTGTGATCCAGGCCATGCGCAGGTCGGTGGCTTGAGCAAAGGTCTGCTCAAAGCGGGGTGTGGTGCTAAGCTGGGCCACATTCACTTGTTCGCCATTTGCCAGCGTCACCGGTGGCAGGTAGACCGATGCGCTGCTGGCCGCGCGCTCAGGCAGGGCGCAGGGGGCATCGCTGACGGCGTGGGGCGCCTGGGGTGTCAAGGGAGAAGCGGGCGCCATGATGACGGCGACCACTTGCTCTGCACGCGATTGCCCAGCGAGGCTCACCACCGAAAAGCCTGCGGCCGAAGCCTCCGTCAAATCCGCATGTGACGCCCCGCTGGCCGTGCTCTTGTGCCAGCCCGACACCGCATACCACAGGCATTGACCCTGGCGGTCGCGCAAAGGCGGCAAGCCCAGGCTGGACCAGGGCAGCAAGCCCAGCATGGACGGTGGGGACTGGGGGTTGCCCTCCTTGGGGCAGTCCGAGTTGGCGGCCAGGCCATCGCCGTTTTGATTGGGGCAAGGCAAATGTCCGCCGCCTTGTGCGATCACGAAGTCCAGCAAGGCTTGCTTGGCTTGAGCCAGGGCATCGAGATCCTGACGCGCCCCGTTAACGCCACCCATCACCAGCGACTGCCTGGCCAGCATCGTGCTGAGCTGGGCTGTCATCGCAGTCAAGAGGGTCACCATGATCAACGGCAAGATGCCCACCATCACCGCGCTCCCGAAGGCTGGGCAGGCTGAGGTACCGGCACGGTCACGGTTTGACCCACACGCACCGCTTCAGGCGGTTTGCCGGGGACTCTGATCATGAGCCCCACGACCTCATAGCGGGCGTTGCGCTGCAAATGCAGCGTGGGCGGCAGCATGTGTTCAGGGATCATGCGTCCGTTGAGGATCACCATGGGCGATTGACCCGGCTGGATCAGCAGCCCCTGGAACTGAAAGACCATGGGCACCAGGACGGGCTTGTTCTCTTTGCGTTGGGCTTTGGAGCCGGCTTTGGGTTTTGCTGCCTCCTTCTTGGCGGGCGCTTCGACTTTGCCCCGCGTGCGGTCCATCTCCTCGCGCTGTGCTTCGCTGTAAAAAAGCCGTCCCAATGGCAGGACCTCTTGCGCAGGCACCTGTGTGCGTGCTGGGGTCCCGCCCCCTTTCACAGCCGACGGCGTGCCCGCATCCTGAGCACCCACCCAGCTGGGCAGGATCAGAGCAGTGCAGCAAAAAAGGCTTCGAAACAACATGCGCGTCCTAGGGGGTTTTGTCGGCGGAATGTTTGAGGGTGAGCCAATACAGCTCACAGTGCGCCACCAGGCGATCGGAGCGCGCCGTCAGGGCCTTGAGGTCGCAAGAGCGAAGGGTTGAAAAGCCCAGCCTGGGGTCTTGCAAGTGGCGCAAGACGGCCAGCAAATCCCCTTCGTGCACCAACTGCACGTTCATGGTCACCTCGGTCACGTTGAGGTTGATTTTTTGCAGCTGCGCCCCGCTGAAAATCGATTTGGCCGATTCGGGAGGCGTGAAGGGCAGGGTGGTGCTCAGGGGCGAGATCTGATACTGCTCAATCACCACGCCCGGCAGGCGCTTGGGCATGTGTTCAATGGCTTCCACCCAGTCCAGCCGCAAGGGGTCGCCATAGCGCCCCTGTTCGATCATGCTTTGCATCCTGGGCAGCAGCGCCTGAATGGTCTTGAGTTCCTGATCGCTGTTGCCCAAGCGGTGCTTGGCTTGTTGCGTAGCCTGGACCATGCCCTTGTGGCGCACTTCCACCTTGAGCCTCCAGCTGTGAAAGGCCCAGATGCCGGCGCCGCTGGCCAACACCACCACGACACAGACGGCCAGGTGCATGCGCATCTTGCGCAAGGCCTTGGCGGTTTGAGCGGGTGCAAGCAAGGCGGCGTTCATGGCATCCAGAGCTGAAGCTCGAAGGTGGGTTGGTTGGTGTTGGTCGTCACACCCCCTGTGAAGGCCGAGTCGGTTTGCAGGTCATACGGCATGCGGATGACCTTCACCTTGAGGCCTGCATGGGCTTGAAGGGCTTGCGTGAATTGGGTCACGGTGTCGCGCTGATCGCGCATGCTTTGGTTGGAGGTCATGGTGCCGCGCACGCGCAGGCTTTGCGGTGCGACCACGGGCTTGACGGGCTGTCCTTGCGGCTGATCTTTGGGCTTGGCCGCCTCGGGGGGCAGCTGCGTGCCCCATTGCAACTCCAGCAACTTGAGGTGGGGGAAGTCCTCCAGCGCATGGCCCAGGGTGCCGAGCAACACGGCAGGGTTGGCCTGGGGTTGGGCTTCCAGCCAGTCCATGAGTCGCACGGCAGCCACCATGGCATCTGTGCCTGCTGGGGTGCGCGGGAAACTTTTGGCGATGGACTCATAGCGAACGCTCAGGTCGGCTGACTGCCTGATCAGCACCTCGATGCCCTGATTCAGTTGCAGGATGTGCCATTGGTGGTGCGCAGCAAAGCCGGCAAAGATCAGCACACTGGCCAAGGCCACTTGCCAGCCCGTCTTGATGCGTTGACCCAGGGTGTAGATCGCCAGCCACGCTGCGGGTGCGAGCTGATGCCTGGGCGGTCGTGTGAGCATGGCCGCCATGGCGCGCAGCTCTTGCCGGTTCTCCACGGTGTTGGACCACTTGAACTGGGGGTAGGCCTGGGCCACGTCACGGGTGTTGCTCACATAGTGCTGCTGGTCCAGTTCGAAATGCCGGGCATCGTCTTCGTCGTCTTGGAGCACGTCTTTCAGATCCAGCGCCAGCACCGGCAGCTGGGTGGAGGTGGGCAGCATGTGCTTGGCGATCAGGTAGTCCTCCAGCCGCAAGACCTCGTTCTTGATGCTGGCTCTGTCCATGAAGTGACCCATGGCCAAGCGGGAAAAAATCAGACGCTTGCCATCGAATACGGTTTGGCGAATGCCTTGCGGATGAGCCGACAGGATGAGGTGGGGCTCGTTGTGCGACCACGGCTTGCCGCTGTCGGTATGGAACATCGCGGGGATGTAAATGCCCTGGACTTTGGCATTGAGTTCGAGCAACACCTTGACCCAGGCGGTGACTTGCTCATGCTGCTCCAGAACCACCCCGGTGACGGCCATGCCCTTGACCTTGGTTTTGGGCTTGGACAATTCAAACAGCCTCAGCGGTGACTCGCTGTGTTTGCTGGCCAGCTTGTCCAGCCAGATGGCTTTGGATTTGCCGCGCAGGCTGGGCAGGTGGTCCCACCAGAACAATTCATCGGATTGATCGACCAGGATGAGCCAGGGGTGCTTGTGGACGGCAAAGCCCGTGCACCAGACATTCAAGGCCACCGCCGAGGTCAGGGGCGTTGGGGTGGCCAAATCGATGCGGCCAGAGGACAACACATAGACCTCGGCCATGCCATTGCGCAGTAGCAGCACCTGGGCGTTGCGCAAGCCCGTCATCCGATGCAGGATGCGGCGCAACCACTGCTGAGGCTTAAAACTTGGCATTGGAAATCACCGAGTCGTACAAGGGGCCAAGGGTGAAGGCCATGATGGTCATCAGGATGGAGCCCAGCACCACCGTCAACACCGGCTGCAAGGCCGCTTGCAAACCGTCCACCGATTCACGCGTGCGCTGCGTGTACATGTAGCTCACGTTGTCGAGCGCGAGGTTGAGTGCGCCCGTGGCCTCGCCCACGCGCAACATGCTCACCACCATGGGCGGGAAGGTGGGCTGCGTGGCAAAGGCTTGGCTCAGGGTGCGACCTTGCCGGATCGCCAGGCTGGCCTGAGCCACGCTGCGTTCAATGGCGTTGTTGCCCACGGTTTTTTCCACGATGGACAAGGCATCGATGATGGGGATGCCGGCGTTGTAGAGCAGGGACAGCACATAGGAAAAGCGCGACAGGGCAATGTCGCTCAGCACCCGCCCCACAATGGGGATGCGCATCACCATTCGATCCAGCATGAGGCGTGCGGCAGGAAAGGCCTTGACCAGCAAGCTCAGCCCAAAGCCCAGACCCAGCAACGTCAAGAGGAGTAAAAAGCCATGCTGGGTGAGCATCTTGGAGACCCCCACAATGATTTGGGTTTGCCAGGGCAAGGGGATGCGCATGGACTCCAGCAGGCTGGTGATTTGCGGCACCACCTGAACCAGCAAGAACGTGGCGACCAAGGAGATGACGATCAGCACGATGGTGGGGTAGACCAGGGCCTGTTTGGCTTTGGAGGCAATCTCATGCTGCCACTTGAGGGTTTCGGTCAGCTGTTCGAGGATCTCGGTCATCAGGCCCGAGCGCTCGCCCGCCATCACCAGTTGCACCATCACGGCATCAAAGACCTTGGGGTGTGCCTTGAGTGCCGTCGACAGGGGCAGCCCCTTGACCAGGTCCTGGGCCAAGCCCGACACCATGTTGCGCATGGCGGACTTGGATTGGGTGGAGGCGATGTCGTTGAGCGCATCGACGATGGAGACACCGGCCTTGAGCATCAGCGCGAGCTGGAAACAAAACTGGATCAGGTCGGTCTTGCGGATGGTGTTGTCCCTGACCGTGATCCATTCCCTCACTTCGCGCGCGTCGATGAGGGTCAGGCCCGAGGACTCCAGCTGTTTTTCCAGGTCGCCCAGATCAGTGGCAGACAAATTGCCGGACGACACATTGCCATCTGCACTGAGGGCTTGCCATTTGAAGTCAGGCATGGCGTTGACCCTGTCCTCAGCGTTCCGCCAAAGAGACCACTCTGCCCAACTCCGTCCAGCTGCTTAATCCGGCCAACAGCTTGGCAATGGCGTCGTCTCGCAAAGTTTTGTAGCCCTGGGATCGGGCCAGGGTCATGAGTTCATTCGGGCTGGCTTCCTGGCTCACCAGGTCGTCAATGCCGCGCGTGAATTGGAGGATCTCCATGAGCACCATGCGCCCGCGATAGCCCAGGCCATAGCAGTGGTCGCAGCCCACCGCCTCATAAATGTGGGGTTCGTTGGCCGCATCGGAAGGCAGCACATCCGACAAGGCCTGGCGCTGTTCGGCGCTGAGCGGCACCGCGCGCTTGCAATGCGGGCACAGGCGCCGCGCCAGGCGCTGGCCAATCACGCCCACGAGGTTGCCCGCCAGCAGGTAGGGGGCAATGCCAATGTCTTTGAGGCGTTGCACGGCGCCCAGGGCTGAGTTGGTGTGCAAGGTGGCAAAGACCTGGTGACCGGTCATGGCGGCGCGGATGGCCATCTCGGCGGTTTCGGTGTCGCGCACCTCGCCCACCAAGATCACATCCGGATCCTGACGCATGAGCGCGCGGATGCCATCGGCAAACGAGATCTTTTCCGAGACCTGGGTCTGGCGGATCAGGGGCAAGGGGTATTCAATGGGGTCTTCCAGCGTCATGATGTTCACGCCCTCGACGCTGATCTCTGACAACAGGGAATACAGGGTGGTGGTTTTGCCGCTGCCCGTGGGTCCGGTCACCAGCACAATGCCCTCGGGCTTGGCCAGCAACTGGCTGATCTTGGCCAGGTTGTCTTCGCTGATGCCGAATTGATCGATGGAAGAAATGTTGCGGCTGCTGTCGAGCACCCGGATCACGATGTTTTCACCGTGCGTGGTGGGCAGGCACGACGAGCGAAAGTCGATGACGCGCTCTGAGAGCTTGAGCGAAAAACGCCCGTCCTGAGCGGCGCGGTTTTCAGCGATGTTCATCTCGGCGAGCAATTTGAGTTTGACCGACAGCTTGCTCCAGATTTGCGCGTGCAGGACATGCACCTGGCGCAACACGCCGTCGATGCGCAGCCTCACCCTCAGGATGTGGGCCTCGGGTTCAAAGTGGATGTCGGAGGCGCCCAGGTCGTAGGCGTTTTTGAAAATCAGTTGCACCAACTCATCCATGGGCGGGTCGTTGCCAAACTGATTCAGGAAGTCCTGAACGCTTTGGCGCTGGCCGTAGTGCCTGTCGATGGCGCGGCGCAAATCACTGGGCGTGGTTTGAAACCATTCGATGGCGGAGCGGTCGATGTGCTTGAGGTGGGCGTGGATGTGATCGATGGCCACCAGGTCATCGCTGTCGCTGGTGGCGAGTTGCACATGGCCCGTGGGCGAAAAGCCAAGCGGCAGGATGTGATAGCGCAAGGCCAGTGCGGCGGGGATGATTTGAAGCGCGATGGGGTCGGGGTTGTGGGTCAGCAGGTTGACCGTTTGAATGCCCTTGATGAGGGCGGCGGCATCGCGGTATTCCGTCTCGGTGACAAAGCCCAGGCGAACCAGGTGTTCGTAGAGCTTGCCGCCAGCCCGTTGAAATTCTGCGCCTGCAATGAACAGGGTTTCTTCGCTGACGCGGTGGGTCTGAAGGAAATGTTCAACGAGCTGACGATCCGTGCGGATGAGGCCATTCAGTAGTTTTCTGATGTCGGAGTCAATCGATGAACTGCTCATCTCATCAATCATGGCTCGGGCGTCCTTTTTTGCGTGAGGAGGGTTCGAAGTTCAGCAATGCGCCGCTGGGCTTGCGCGGGCTCAAACGCCACGGGTGTGCCCTCTGCGAGGTCAAGGGCGCGCACATAGGCCGTGACCGCCTCGGCATCCCGGCGCAACTGATCCAGAGTGACGGCCAGGTTGAACTGGTATTCGGCGCGCTGCGGCTCGGCGCTCACCGCCTTTTGAAACGACAGCCTGGCCTGTTGCAACTGGTTGTCTTTGAATTGCAGGTTGCCCAGGGCAAACCACAGCGGTCCAGAGGCGGGCTGCTGCTGCAACAAGATCTTGAGCTCGGACATTTGCACGCTGGGGTTGCCCCCCAGCAAGGCGATGTTGAGCAGCTGGGCTTGCGGGTCTTTGGGGTCAATCTCCAGCAATCGCCGCAGGGCGCCGCGTGCAGAGCTGGGGTCATTCATGCTGATGTAGGCGTGAATCAGACCCAGCCAGGCATCTTTGAGTGTGGGGTTGGTGTCCAGGGCGCGCTGGTAGTTTTCTACCGCCAAGGCAGGTTGCCGTGTTTTGAGCGCGGTGTAGGCGCGTGCCACGTGCGGATCGACTTGGGGCTCCGCCTTGCGGCGCTTGACCATCATGTTGTCGCCGTCGTTCGCGGCCGATGCAGGCGGTGGCGACGCGGGTTTTGCCACCGGTTTCTTGGCGGGTTCGGCCGGGGTGCTGCCCGCTTTGGCTTTGTTTTTGGCCTTGCTGGCGGCGGTTGCCGCGGCACTCGCGGTGGATTCTTTTTTGGCGGCGCTGGCTGCGCGGGGCTTGGGTGGCGTGGCAGCCGACTCACCCTCGCCGGTTGCGGCATGAGCCACGGGCACCGTCAGCATCGCCAGCGAGCAAGCCAGGAGGAGGCGGCTGACCCACCCGGCGCGTCCAGACGCGCTCATGGCCGACTCCTTGTGCCTGCCGAGGAGGGCGAGCCCGATGACGGATTGATGCCATTGGACAAGGTGGTGTCATCCACCACCAAGGGGCGAAGGAACACCACCAGCTCAGACTTGCTGCGGGTTTTGGATTCGCTCTTGGCCAGATTGCCCACGCCATTCAATTGACTCACCACCGGCAGGCCGGATTGCGTTTCTTCCCGCACATCCTGAATCAGGCCACCCAGGATGGCCACTTCGCCGCTTTGCACGCGCATGATGGATTCAAATTCGCGCGACTGAACCACGGGCAAATAGTTGTTGATGGGGGTGGCCAGGTTGAGCAAGGCGGGGTTGTTTTCCAGCACCTGCCGCACCACCCGGCTGATCACGGGTCGCACATTGAGCGTGACCTCGCCCGTTTCGGCGATTTGTGGCGTCACCGACATGGAAAACCCAATCGGGATGGTGTTGATGTTGGTGGTGTAGGTGTCTGGGCTGGTCTGAATGCCGGTGGTCAGGTTTTTGGTGCCCGGCGTGTAGCTGATGGTGGTGTAGACGTAGTCCTCCACCACCTTGAGCTGTGCGGTCTGGTTGTTGAGCACCGACAGTTTGGGGCTGGAGAGCACGCGGCTTTGCCCAAAGGTCTCGAGCAACTTGATGAGCGCACTGGTGTCACCCGAGCCCGTGGTGTAGGACACCGACAAGGTCTTGGGGTCAATGGCGTTTTGAAAGTTGGTGACATTGGGGCGCAAGAACCTGAAATTGGTGCCGCGCAACGCGCCGTTGGTGACCAGCAGATCCCATTGGATGCCTTGTTCCGACGATTGATTGAGGTTGACCTCGACGACGGTGGCTTCAATCATCACCTGGCGCCGTGCATTGGCAATGATGCTGTCGATGTATTGCCGGATTTGTGCGTGACCTTTGGAGGTGGTGATCACCGACATCATTCCCCCCTCGCGATTGACCAGCACGTTGGTCAGCGTGATGGCACCGTTGCCGCCACTGTCATTGTTGACACTGCAGTTCAACTCCTTGCCTGAGCCCATGATCTGGGCCATGAGTTCATTGGGGTTGGATTTGTTGTCGTTGGGCGAATTGCCCTGGCCGTTGTTGCCAGCGGCGCCCTCGGATTTATTGCCGCCCTGGTTGTTGGTGTTGCGCGACCAGGACGATGACAGCGCTGTGGCAATGCGCAGGCGCTCAAGGCGTTCCCGGCGGAACTCTTCCTTGTTCATCTCCTGGCGATGTTGTTCGTAGGACTGGTTGGCGCGCCCCGCGATCAGACAGACGTTGGAGGAGAGGGTCTGCCAAAAATAGTTGACGCTGTTGGTGGTGTTGGTGCTGCTGGCCGAGCCGCTGGTGGTGCGGGTGCCCACATCGCGTGAACTTTCGGTGCGGGTGGTGGCGCGCTGGATGTTGACGTAGTCGACCGGGTAGTGCGCCAAATGGGGTTGATCGCTCACCACCGACAACACCCTGCCGCGCAAGGTGTAGCGCAGGAAATGCTGTTGGGCGAGGCGATCGAGGATTTGCAGCAGGGTTTGATCGCGCACATTCATGGTGACGCGCACATCAATCCCGTTTTCGATGTCCACATTCAATTGCTGCCCCTGCGCCAGGGACATCAGCAGTTGATCGAGGGGGACATCTTTGACCGACAGGGTCAGAAGTTCTTGGGTGACCTGAGGCACAGGAGGGGCGGGGATGGCCGTGATCTGGGCCAATTCGGGCACATTGCGCGTCGCGTCCCTCACCCCAGCGGGGTTGATGTGTTCGGAGGACTCTTTCAGGGGCGGGCGTCCGAGGTTGGCGCACCCCGCCAACAACAACGCCACAGCCCCATGAATGATCCAGCCGGTATCAGTGCGCATGAACTTGAATGGTTTGACAGCCATCAACCACACAAGGCCTGATCAAAACTTCCACCCGCCTTCGCAGTTGGAGCCACCCGGATTGGCATAAGTGGAGTTCGCCACCGTGGCATTGATGCTCACGCAACCCGTGTTGGCCTCAGGCGTATCAAATCGGCTGAAACGGAATGAACCTTTGGCGGGGTTGCCGTCGTCCGACTTGCGATCGGCTTCGACCAGCACCGTGGCCGGGATGAGGCCACCCAATGACAGGAACAGGTTGCTTCCCGCTGTGGTATCGAGATAGGTGTCGTCAGCCCCCGTGGTGCTGCTGCTGGCCGTGCCCAGGCGCAATACGCCACCAAACACATTGCTAGGGGAATTGTTGATGGTGGGGTTTTCGATGTTGGTGGCATTGCAACTGCCGCAACTGATGAAGCCAGTCACCGTGAGGTTTTGGAAGGCCACTGGGGAATCGAGACTGATGGTGGCCGTGCCGTCACCGCCCCAGGCCCCCCCCACCAAACCCAAGCCGAAGGTGGCGGCTTGTTGGGCGGTCAGGTCGCCCGGAATGGTCTTGTAGCGATCCAGAAAACCCAGGTAAGCCGTCTGGATGGAGGATTTCTGATCAAGGAGGTTGCGTACCCGAGCGGATGACAGCAATTCCTGCCCGCGCAAAATGCCACCAATCAGCAAACCCAGAATCATCAGAACAATGGCAATTTCCACTAGAGTGAAACCAGCCTGACGTGATGCAAGAGAATTATTTTTCATGCTACCTCCTATGAATGTGGTATCTAATTATTACATCTAAAGATAAGAACTCATACTGAATAGGTATTTTCACCTAGTCGTTTTTTGAACAAAAACTCAAAATAAGATGCCGCTAATGCACTTTGAAGCCGTTTTATTTGATTGCGATGGGGTCCTGGTCGACAGCGAACCCATCACCAACCGGGTCCTGCGCGAGATGCTGATGGAGTTGGGTTGGCCCATCAGCGTGGACGAGTGCGAGGCCCTGTTCATCGGCCACACCGTGAGAACGCGCAAGGACTTGATCGAAGCCCACACGGGCAAGCCCTTCACCGAAGACTGGTTGCAATCGTTCTACGAACGCCGCAATGCGGCGTTGCGCCTCGAGCTCCAGGCGGTGGAGGGGGCGCTACAGGCGGTGAAGGCCGCACACCGCTTCACCCAAGGCCGCATTGCCTGCGCCTCGGGCGCAGACCGGCTCAAGGTGGAAATGCAATTGAAGATGGCGGGCATGAGCGGCTGGTTTGGCCCCCATGTCTACAGCGGCCATGAAACCCCGCGCAGCAAACCCTTCCCCGATGTCTACCTCGCCGCCGCCGCGGCGCTGGGCGTTGAGCCGGGGCGGTGTTTGGTGATTGAAGACACGCCCACAGGGGCGCAAGCAGGGCTGGCCGCAGGCGCGACCGTCTGGGGCTATGCACCCCCTGGCAGTCGTCAGCCACTGGAGACGCTGGGCCTCGCGCGCTGCTTTTCACACATGAACGAGCTGGCTGCTGCCTTGCAACTCAGGGCTTGAGCCGATAAGGCTCCTCAAAGTCCAAGAAGTCTTTTTCTGCCAGCGCATCTGCAACCCAGGCCTTGACCCCGGGGAGTTCACACACACGCTGCGCGTAGGCCTGCGCGGCTTCGCTCAAGGGCAGGGCGTAGGTGCGCATGCGCATGACCACCGGTGCAAAAAACGCATCCGCAATGCTGAAGTCGCCAAACAGCATGGGTCCACCGTGGCGCTGGAGTTGCTCAGACCACATCTGGTCGATGCGGGTGACATCGGCTCGCAAGGCCGCCACATCGCGCCACTTGAGCGCGCCAATCTGGGGCAGTTGGGCTTCGATGTTCATGGGGCAGTTGGACCTCAAACCGATAAAGCCGCTGTGCATTTCCGCGCACAGGCTGCGCGCCCGCGCCCGCTCGCCCGCATCGCGCGGCCACAGGTGGCGGTCCGCCTGGGTTTCAGCCAGGTATTCGGCAATCGCCAAGCTGTCCCAGATCAGCCGCTCACCGTCTTGCAACACCGGCACCCGCCCCACCGGCGTGAGTGAACGCAAGGTGCTTTTGAATTGGGAGTCGTCGCTAAAGCTGTCAAAGCGCACCTTGACTTCCTCGAAGGGGATGCCCGCCTGTTTGAGCAAGACCCAGGGGCGCATGGACCAGGAGGAATAGTTTTTGTTGCCGATGAAGAGTTTCATGTGAGGCTCCCGCAAAGTGACAAGGTGAAGGGATGAGGGTTTGACAACGTGGGCTGCGAATATAACGGTCAGCCACCACCCGGCTCACCCGCTGCGCTCAAGGCGATGCATGCCTGCGGGCTTCGTCGGGGGTTTGCCCCGTCCAGTGCTTGAAGGCGCGCGAGAAACTTTTTTCGTGGCGCATGCCCACTTCGGCGGCGATGCGGGCAATGGGCCACGATGTGGTTCTGAGCAACGCCAGCGCCTTGTCGCGACGAACCCGGTCTTTGAGGGCTTGCAAGGTCTCGCCTTCTTCTCTGAGTTGGCGATGCAGGGTGCGTTCGGACACATTCAGCTGGGCGGCCAGGCCATCGGCGCGGCGCATGAGCTCGGGTTGTTCGCGCAAGGCCTCGCGCACCCTGTCCACCAGCAAGCGGTCGCGCCGGTAGGGGCGCACGGTGAGCACCAGCGCACGCTTGAGCATGCGCTGCAAGGCCTGCTCATCGCGCCGGATGGGCAACTGCAAATAGCCGGCGTCAAAGCCCATGCGGCTATGCGCCGCCTCGAATTGGACAGGACCCTCAAACAAGATGGCATAGCTGTCGTGGTGAGCCGGTGCTGCATAGGCCAGCTCCACCGCCTTCAGGGGGATGCGTGAATCGGTGAGCCAGCAAGCCACCCCCAAAGCATTGCGCAACAGGGACACGGTGCAGAACTCGCGATACACGCCCAGGTCGTGCCGCTCGGGATGTTCCTGCAAGCCCAGCCAGGCGACCGATCCATCTTGCGTCACCGACAAGCTCACATCCTGGGTGAGCAAGCCGTGGTGCCTGCACCAGCGCGCCAAGGCCAGGCCCAGGTTGGGCGAGGTGAGGCAGGCCCGAACCAGCAAGCCATAACTGCCCCAAGGCAGTCGGCGGCTGAACCAACCCAGGGCTTCGTCGTCGAGCTCGCGCATGGCCGCCTCGGAGAACCACTCCATTTGCAAGGCCGTCACACGGCCTTGGGGTTTTGCAAGGTCTGCTGGCGTGATTTGTGCCTTGGCCAAGGCGGTGGTCGCGCGCATGCCCCGGTCTTCATAAGCCCGAACCATCATCCGAATGAAGGCCATGGGGGTTTCTGCGCGCATGGGTCATTGTGGCAGGATTTGCAACCATTCTGACGCCCACACCCTGGACCGCCCCATTAAGCTAACGCGCCATCAGCGTCTTCGATTTCAAGGAATCCCATGGCCATCCTGTCTTCCCAACTTCAGTTCCGCAGCGCCGACTTTCAGGCCAACGCCAAAGCCATGCAGGGCTTGGTGAGTGACTTGCAACAGCGCTATGCCCAGGTCGAGCTCGGCGGCGGCGAGGCCGCCCGCGCCAAACACACGGCCAGGGGCAAGCTGCTGCCGCGCGAGCGTGTGAGCCAGCTCATCGACCCCGGCACTGCCTTTTTGGAGCTCTCTCCCCTGGCGGCCCTGGACATGTACGACAACGACGCGCCCAGCGCGGGTGTGATCACTGGCATTGGCCGGGTTCAGGGCGTGGAGTGCCTCATCGTCTGCAACGATGCCACTGTCAAAGGGGGCACCTATTTCCCGATGACGGTGAAAAAGCATTTGCGCGCCCAGGAGATCGCCCAACAAAACCGGCTGCCTTGCATTTACCTGGTCGATTCCGGCGGGGCCAACCTGCCCAATCAGGATGAGGTCTTCCCGGACCGCGATCACTTCGGTCGCATCTTCTTCAACCAGGCCAACATGAGTGCCCAGGGCATTGCACAAATTGCCGTGGTCATGGGTTCGTGCACAGCCGGTGGCGCATACGTGCCCGCCATGAGCGACGAGACCATCATCGTCAAGAACCAGGGCACGATTTTTCTCGGCGGTCCGCCCCTGGTCAAAGCGGCCACAGGCGAAGTGGTGAGCGCCGAAGACCTGGGCGGTGGCGATGTGCACACCCGCTTGTCGGGCGTCGCAGACCACCTCGCGCACAACGACGGCCACGCCTTGGCCTTGGCCCGCGAAGCCGTGGGGCACCTCAAGCGCAACAAGTCTTACCCGTGGGCCTTGCAAGACGCGCGGCCACCGCGCTTTGATGCCAGCGAGCTGCACGGTGTGATCCCCACCGATTCCCGTAAGCCCTTTGATGTGCGCGAAGTCATTGCCCGCATCGTGGACGACTCAGACTTTCACGAATTCAAGCCCCGCTTTGGCACCACGCTGGTGTGCGGCTTTGCCCACATCGAAGGCATGCCCGTGGGCATCATTGCCAACAACGGGATTTTGTTCAGTGAAAGCGCATTGAAGGGCGCGCACTTCATCGAGCTGTGCTGCCAGCGAAAAATCCCCTTGGTGTTTTTGCAGAACATCACCGGCTTCATGGTCGGGCGCAAATACGAAAACGAGGGCATTGCCCGCAATGGCGCCAAGATGGTCACGGCGGTGGCCTGTGCCCAGGTGCCCAAGTTCACCATCATCATTGGCGGCAGTTTTGGGGCGGGCAACTACGGCATGTGCGGCCGCGCCTACAGTCCCCGCTTTTTGTGGATGTGGCCCAACGCCCGCATCAGCGTCATGGGCGGCGAGCAAGCCGCCAGCGTGCTGGCCACGGTCAAGCGCGACGGCATCGAGGCCAAAGGCGGCCAGTGGAGCGCCGAAGAGGAGCAGGCTTTCAAAGACCCCATCCGCCAGCAGTACGAACACCAGGGGCATCCCTATTACGCCACCGCTCGCCTGTGGGATGACGGCGTGATCGACCCCGCCGACACTCGCCGCGTGCTGGCCTTGGGCTTGAGCGCCTCGCTCAATGCCCCGATTCCAGAAACCACCTTTGGTGTGTTTCGCATGTAAGCCCCCATCACCCTGTTTTGAAAGAGACCCATCATGAGCAACAAACTCACTGTCCAGATCGAATCGGGTGTGGGGCGCATCACGCTCAATCGCCCCGAATTGCGCAACGCTTTCGACAGCGGCTTCATCGCTGAACTCAACCAGGCCGTGACCCAGTTGGCCACCGACTCTCAGGTCCGTGTGCTGGTGCTGGGTGCCCATGGCGAGGCCTTTTGCGCGGGCGCGGACCTCAACTGGATGCGGTCGGTGGCCGACTACACGCACGAGCAAAACGTCCAGGACGCCTCAGGTCTGGCGCAGATGCTCAACACCTTGTACACCTGCCCCAAGCCCACCATTGCCCGCGTGCAGGGCGACACCTATGCCGGCGGCATGGGGTTGGTCTCGGCGTGCGATGTGGTGGTCAGTGTGGACACCGCGCACTTTTGTCTCTCCGAGGTCAAGCTCGGCCTCATCCCCGCAACCATCAGCCCCTATGTGATCCGCGCCATGGGGCCACGCGCGGCGCACCGCTATGCCCTCACCGCAGAGCGCTTCAATGCCCACGAAGCCCGCCGCATTGGCCTGGTCCACGAAGTGGTGAGCGCCCAAGCCCTGGATGAGCAAGTGGCGCTTTGGGTCAAAGCCTTTTTGTCGGCCAGCCCGCAAGCCTTGGCCAGTTGCAAGCGACTCTTGCACGACGTGGCGCACGAGCCCATCGACGCAGGGCTCATGCAAATGACCGCTCGCGCGATTGCACAAAGCCGCGCCAGCGAAGACGGCAAAGACGGCGTTCAGGCCTTCCTGAACAAGCGCAAACCCCATTGGCTGACCTGAAGGAAGCTGGACATGTTTGAAAAAATCCTCATCGCCAACCGTGGCGAAATCGCTTGCCGCGTGGCAGCCACCGCTCGGCGCATGGGCGTACAGACTGTGGCGGTATATTCCGACGCCGACGCCCAGGCCGCTCACGTCCAGGCCTGCGACCAGGCCGTGTGGATCGGCGAGGCCGCGCCGGCCAAAAGCTATTTGCTGGGCGAGCGCATCATCCAGGCGGCCCTGCAAACCGGTGCGCAAGCCATCCATCCGGGCTATGGCTTTCTCAGCGAGAACCCGGCTTTTGCACAGGCCTGTGTGCAAGCGGGTCTGGTGCTCATCGGTCCGCCCGCATCGGCCATGCAGGCCATGGGGCTCAAAGCCGAATCCAAGCGCCTCATGGCGGCGGCTGGTGTGCCACTGGTGCCGGGTTACCACGGCGAAGATCAGTCCCCCGACGTGCTGCAACGCGAGGCCAATGCCATGGGTTACCCCGTGCTCATCAAAGCCAGCGCCGGCGGCGGCGGCAAGGGCATGCGCATCGTCGAGCGAGCCGAGGATTTCGCGGCCGCCCTGGCTTCGTGCCAGCGTGAAGGGCAAAACAGTTTTGGCAACCCCAATGTGCTCATCGAGAAATACGTTCAACGCCCGCGCCACATCGAAATCCAGGTTTTTGCCGACACCCACGGCCAGACCCTGCACCTGTTCGAGCGCGATTGTTCGGTGCAACGCCGACATCAAAAGGTGCTCGAAGAGGCGCCTGCGCCCGGCCTGAGTGCCGAGCTGCGCGAGCGCATGGGTCAAGCCGCCGTGGCGGCCGCGCGCGCGGTGGGTTATGTGGGCGCGGGCACGGTGGAATTCATCGTCGAGCAAAGCGCCAAGGGCATGGACTTCTTCTTCATGGAGATGAACACCCGCTTGCAGGTTGAACATCCGGTGACCGAAGCCATCACGGGGCTGGACCTGGTGGAGTGGCAGTTGCGTGTTGCAGCGGGCGAGGCCTTGCCGCTCACGCAAGCGCAGATTCAACTCCAAGGGCATGCCATCGAGGCACGCATCTGCGCCGAGAGCCCGGAGCGCGATTTCCTGCCCGCCACGGGCCGCTTGCAGGTGTTGCGCGTGCCCGCCAGCGTGTCCTTCACGCGTGGGGATGTGCGATGGGACAGCGGCGTAAGAGCAGGCGACACCATCACGCCCAACTACGACCCCATGATCGCCAAGCTCATCGTGCATGGGCGTGACCGCGAGCAAGCCTTGCGCCGACTCGACCAGGCCTTGCGCGAATTGAATGTGGTGGGGCTGGACACCAACATCGATGCGCTGCGTCGCATCGTCAATTGCCGCTCCTTTGCTCAGGCGGACCTGGACACCGCCCTCATTGCCCGTGAGCGCGAGGCCATCCTCTCGCCCTTGCCCGCCAGTGCAGCCCAGCAGGCCGCACTCAGTGTGCTGGCCGTGGTGAACGCCCAGCGTCAGCACGGCGTGCGCGGCGAGCAAGACATCTGGAGCCGCACCGATGCATGGCAGGCCTGGGGACAGCGCAGCGCCGTGGCCCAGTTCGAGGTGACGGGTGCGGCACCCATGCAGATCCACACCGTGAGCGAAAAGCAAGGCCACACCATGGCCACCTGCCATGGCGAGACTGCGCCCTTGTCGGCGCAAGCCCTGGACGACGAAGGCGGCGAGTGGACCCTGCAATGGGGGCGCACGCGCTGGCGTGCCAGCGTGCATGCGGTCTTGCCCCTGGCTCAACCCGGACAGCCACAGGCCTGGATGGTCAAGCTCGACGCTGGCAGTTGCCGCGTTGTGGCGCAGCCCAGCTGGACACGGCCCGAGGCTGCAGCAGGCGCGGGCGGCGGGCTCACCTCACCCATGCCGGGCAAGGTGGTGTCCTTTGCGGTCAAGGCGGGCGACAGCGTCAAAGCTGGGCAAGCCGTGGCCGTGGTCGAGGCCATGAAGATGGAGCACACCCTGCACGCACCGCACGACGGCACGGTGGCCGAATTGTTTTTCGCGCCCGGTGACCCCGTGGCCGAAGGCGACCCCTTGCTCAAGCTCGACAAGGCCTGATGCCCTTGCGTCAGGAGCCCGGGGGGGCTTGCATGCGCTTGCGCTAGCATGAGGCGCTGAATTCGACAAGGAGCACCCGTGTCACTGCCCAAAGTTGTCCACCTCACCGATGTCGGTCCGCGCGACGGCCTGCAAAACGAAAAGCAGCCGGTGCCTGCCGCAGTCAAGATCGAGCTGGTGCATCGCCTGCAAGATGCCGGCCTCAAGGAAATTGAAGCCACCAGCTTTGTGTCGCCCAAGTGGGTGCCCCAGATGGCCGACAACGCCGAGGTGATGGCGGGCATCCAGCGCCGCCCAGGCGTGCGCTATTCGGTGCTCACCCCCAACATGAAGGGCTATGAAGCCGCCGCGCTCACCCGACCCGACGAGATCGTCGTCTTTGGTGCGGCCTCCGAAGCCTTCAGTCAAAAGAACATCAACTGCTCCATGGCCGAAAGCATTGCCCGCTTTGAGCCCGTGGTGCGCGCAGCGCTCGATGCGGGCCTAGGCGTGCGTGGCGCGATCTCCGTGGCGGTGGGCTGCCCCTATGCGGGCGAGGTGCCCGCTGCCAACGTCGAAGCCATGAGCCGCATGATGAAAGACATTGGTGTGCCGCTGGTGGTGGTGTGCGACACCATTGGCGTGGGCACACCCAATAAAACCCAAGCCGCCATGGAGGCTGCGCTCAAGCACTACGACATCGACCATGTGGCGGGGCATTTCCACGACACCTACGGCCTGGCACTGGCCAACACCCTGGCCTCGCTGGAGATGGGCGTCTATCAATACGATGCAGCCGTTGGCGGTTTAGGGGGCTGTCCTTATGCCAAAGGGGCCACCGGCAATGTGGCCACCGAAGATGTGGTGTTCATGATGCAAGGCATGGGCATTGAGACCGGTATCGATCTGGACAAGCTGGTTGACGCCGCACAGTTCATCAGCGATGCCCTGGGTCGCCCGCTGGCGTCCCGCGTGGGTCGCGCCATTCTCAACAAGCGCGCGGCATGAACGCCCACTGGCATCAGGAGCTCACGCACCGCTGGCAGCAGGTCCAGGCCATGCCATCGACCGAGCATCCGCCATCGCCTTGCCTGTCGGTGTGTGTGATGAACCCCGTGAACAACGAATGCCACGGTTGCTTGCGCACCCTCGACGAAATCGCCCGCTGGGGCAGTGCGTCCGCGTCGGAGCAACACGCCATCTGGCGTCGCCTGGGGGCTCAACTGGAGTCTGGCCCCCCATGAAACACATCACCTTTTATCTGGATTTCATCTCGCCCTACGCCTACCTCGCATTTGAGCGTTTGCCCCAGGCCCTCGAAGGCATTAGCCACGAGGTGCGCTACACCCCCATCGTCTTTGGGGCCTTGCTCAAGCATCACGGCCAGCTGGGACCGGCCGAAATGGCGGGCAAGCGCGAGTGGACTTACCGGCAGGTGCTCTGGTTGGCGCATCAGCTGGGCGTGCCCCTGCATATGCCTCTGCATCACCCGTTTCCATCGCTGGACCTGTTGCGCCTGTCGGTGGCCGCAGGTTCCGATGGCTTGCCGGGGCGCTGGGTGTGTGAGCAAGTGTTTCACCATGTCTGGCATGGCGGGCGCGACGCCGCCGATCCGCAGCGTCTGGCCGAGCTGGCGCAACAGCTCAACCCATTGCGAGACCCGCAATCGGTGGAGGTCAAGCAGCAGCTTCGCCAATTCACCGATGCTGCCATTGCGCAGCAAGTGTTTGGGGTCCCCACGTTCGTGGTGGATGGCAAGGTGTTCTGGGGCCTCGATGCTCTGCCCATGCTTCGGGCCTATTTGTTGGGCGATGCCTGGTTTGATGCGCCGCACTGGGATGAGGTTGAGCGCAACACGCCATCCATCACTCGCCAACCTCGCTGAAAAATTTTTCCCATAAAAAAAGCCCGCCGAAGCGGGCTTTTCATGCAGGGCTGTGACGCCCTCGCATCAGGTCGCCTTGGTGTTGATGTCGTTATCCAGACTGGGGTAGCGCACGTGCTCGACCAGTTCCTGGATCTCGCGACGTGGCTGGGGTGTGAGTAAGCTCACGATGAAGATGAGGGCAAAGCCCAGCGGCACACCAAAGACGCCAGCGGAGATCGGCTGAATGCCCCACCAAAGTTCGATGGGCGAGGTCACGCCGAAGATGCCGCGCAACCAGGGTTGGGTGGTCACCATGTAATAGAAGGTGACGCCCAGTCCGCCGATCATGCCAACGACAGCACCCCACTTGGTGGCGCGTTTCCAGAAGATGCCCAATGACAACGCCGGGAAGAAGGCTGCCGCAGCGAACGAGAAAGCCGCAGAAACCAGGAACAAGATGTCCGCCGGTTTTTGAGCCGCCACATAAGCTGCCGCCAAGGCCACCACCAGCAACAGGATCTTGGAGATCATGACGCGGCGGGACGTGGGTGCATGGGGGTCGATCATCTTGTAGTACAGGTCGTGCGACAAAGCGTTGGCGATGGTGAGCAGCAAGCCGTCGGCAGTGGACAGCGCCGCTGCCAAACCCCCTGCGGCCACCATCCCGGAGATCACATAGGGCAGACCACCGATTTCCGGCGTGGCCAGCACCACGATGTCACCGCCGATGCGCATTTCACCCAACTGCAAGATACCGTCCTTGTTGACATCGGTGACCGACAACAAGGCCGGGTCCACTGATGCCCACTGACCCACCCAGGCTGGGAGCTTGTCAAACGGCGTGCCCACCAGGACGGAGAACACTTCGTATTTGACCAACACCGCCAGCGCAGGGGCTGTGAAGTACAGCAAGAAGATGAAGAACAGCGACCAGGTCACCGAACTGCGCGCTTGTTTCACCGAGGGGGTGGTGTAGTAGCGCATCAGGATGTGCGGCAACGCAGCCGTGCCCACCATCAGGCAGAACACCAGAGCCAAGAAATTGCGGCGTGAGGTGTCGTAGGTGTCCTTGGCTTTCTGGTCACCGTTGGGGTCACCCGCAAATTGCGTGGCATGACGAGGCATGCCAGCCAGGGGCTTGGCACGGGCTTCGTTGGTCGTTTTGTCGCGGGTCCAGGCAGCTTTGGCCGCTTCTTCGCTGGCAGGTACAGCAGCCAATGCCTTTTTGGCAGCGGCCAGCTCAGCCTCGGGCGCATTTGAAGCCGTGAGGTCTTGCACCTTCTTCTCGGCATCGGCCTTGGCAGCGGCAAGCGCAGCGGGCACATCCTTGAGCTTTTCGGTTGCTTCGTCAGCACGCTGCTTGAAGATGGCAATGACTTCTTTCTCTTTCGGATCATCGATCAGGGCTTTTTCCTTCTCGGTCACCTTCATGAGCTGTTGGCCATAAATAATTTGCGGAACGGGCACACCGGTCTGCTTGACCGACAGCCACACCACAGGGATCAAGTAAGCCACGATCAGGATGATGTACTGAGCCACCTGTGTCCAGGTCACTGCACGCATGCCACCCAGGAACGAGCAGACCAGAATGCCGCCCAGCCCCAGAAAGATGCCTAGCTCGAACGCCACACCGGTGAGGCGGGTGGTGATCAAGCCTACGCCATAGATCTGCGCCACCACATAGGTGAATGAGCATAGGATGGCAGCCAAAATCCCCAGTAAGCGGGGCAGGTTGCCGTCATAGCGTGCGCCCAGAAAGTCCGGGATGGTGAACTGGCCAAACTTGCGAAGGTAGGGTGCCAGGAACAGCGCCACCAGGCAGTAGCCCCCTGTCCATCCCATGATGAAAGCCAAGCCCCCATAGCCGGTCAGGTAGAGCGTACCCGCCATGCCAATGAAGGAGGCGGCACTCATCCAGTCAGCGCCGGTGGCCATGCCGTTGTAAATGGCAGGGACGCGGCGGCCGGCCACATAGTATTCGGCTGCGTCGTTGGTTCGGCTCATCACCCCGATGCCCGCATAGAGCAACACGGTGGCGGCCAAAAAGATGTAGCCAATCCAGTTACGGGGCAAGCCCATTTGTTCCAGGATGGCCAACACAATCACAAAGGCAATGAAGCCCCCCGTGTACCAGGAGTACACCTTGTTGAGTTGCTTCTTGAATGCAGCGTTGCTGCCGGCGGAGAACATGCCGCCATCATCAGGTGCCATTCCAGCCATGTCAGTCCTCCTCGACTTCAGCTACGCCATGCTCTTGATCGAGCTTGTTCATGTAATGGGCGTAGTACCAAATGATGATCACGTAAACAACCAACGAGCCCTGGGCGGCCATCCAGAAACTGAATGGCCATCCAAAGAAGTTGAAATTGAGTTCGCGCGCGTAAAACGAGACCACAAAAGTCACGACGAACCAAATGGCCAGCAACACTGAAGTGATATTCAGGTTTTTTTGCCAATACGCTCGGTGCGATTCGGTCAGCTCCATGGATGTCTCCTGTGAAACGCCCCTTGGGGGCAACTAGCGGTTGCGAGCTGGTTTTCAGGCCTGCTCGTTGCAACCCAACCGCTCCTAGGTCCGGCCAGTGGGCAATCCGATCCCGGTTTCGCGCATCAGCTCGGCCGCGACCTTGGGTTCGAACCCATTGAGGTGCCGAATGATCTTCAGCACTTCATCGGGCTCCTGGCGTTGTTCATGAATCCTGGCCAGCTCGACCCAGCCGTGGGGACTCATGGGTTGCAATTCGGTGTTGCGCGTGAGCGCTTGGATGGCCTCATCGTGGCGGCCTAGGCGATGCAGGCACAGGCCCATGCCAAACCAGGCGCGATCCAACTCAGGGTTGAGCGTGACGGCTTGGCGGAAGGCTTCACAGGCCTCGGCGTGACGTTGTGCTTGCTCCAGAAGGAATCCCAGATTGAACCAGTCAGAAGCTTGGCAACCGGGCTGTCGGGTCAGCCAGTCGTAATCGGTGAGGGCCTCGCTCAAGCGGCCGCTCTGTGCCAGCAGGTGGGCGCGGCTCGACACCCATTCGAGCCGCAGGCCGTGGTCATCGATGAGTGCTTGCCAGATGGTCAAAGCGCGATCGCTCAACCCCAGGGTGAGCCAAGCAACGGCCTGCCAGTGACGCAGCCGCAAGGCGAGGCTGGAATCGCTCATTTGCAACCCACCATGTTGACGCTGATGCAGTGCTCGATCTTGGCCAATGTGATCGCGATGTAAATCACCGACATGACAAAGAAGGCCACAAAGCCATGGTGCTGGGGGGCCACGCGTGCAGGTGCCAAGCGACGAGCGATCGCCATCCAGGGTTTGTTCAAAACCTGGAACAACTGGTAAAACAGATTGGATATTATAGAGAAATATTT
>RGCL01000160.1 GCA_009919175.1 Betaproteobacteria bacterium | reverse complement strand
AAGACTGGCGACACGTCCCATTGAACCTTTTGACGACCCCATCGTGTCCTTTCAAACCCCCAACATCCTGACCCAGTCGCCGTACCTGGTTCAACCTGTCAGCGTGACCCGCATCATGCTGAAGGTGTTGCTGGCACTCCTGCCCGGTATTGCGATCTATACGTGGCTGTTTGGTCCCGGGATCATTGTCCAACTCCTGCTGGCCACCACCACGGCCATCGTTGCTGAGGCCGGCTTTTTGCGGCTGCGTCATCGTCCGATCATGCCGGTGCTTTCTGATCTGTCAGCCGTTGTGACCGCCTGGCTGATTGCGCTCTCATTTCCGCCGCTGGCACCCTGGTGGCTGATCGTGCTGGGTACGGCCTTCGCCATCATCATTGCCAAACATCTCTATGGCGGCCTTGGCCAGAATCCCTTCAACCCGGCCATGGTGGCCTACGCACTCTGCATCGTGTCGTTTCCGGCGTTGATGTCGCAATGGCCTCACCCGTTATCCCATGGCGGATTGCCGATGCTCGACCAGATCATTGCCATCTTCCAGCCGGAGCGTATCGACGCCTGGGCCGGCGCCACACCGCTAGACCATCTGAAAACCACATTACGACTAGCATCGGGCAACGATACCCTCACCGTTCAGAGCATTCTCCGCGATCACACAATTTATGGCGTCGGTGGCGGCAACGGCTGGGAGTGGGTCACACTGGCATGGCTGATCGGTGGGCTGTGGTTGATCCAGCAGAAAGTCATCACCTGGCATATTCCGACTGCGCTCATTGGCGGCATGGGCGCCATAGCGCTTGGCTTCTGGTTGTTTGATTCCCAACATTACGCCAACCCCCTCTTCCACCTTTTAGGTGGGGCTACCCTCCTAGGTGCATTCTTTATCGCCACCGATCCGGTTAGCGGCGCCACCACACCACGTGGCAAACTCATCTTTGCTGCGGCCATTGGCATCCTCGCCTACCTGATCCGTGTCTTTGGTGCATTCCCCGACGGCGTTGCGTTTGCCGTGCTGATCCTCAACATGTGCGTGCCACTGATCGACATGTATACCCAACCGCCGATCTTTGGTGAAAAGCACAACGGGGGTGGCGTGTGAGTACGCCTGCAGAGAAACATGCCCTGCGCGTCTCCGGTGAAACGGCGCTAACACTGGTCGCCTTTATCGTCTTCTTCACTGCACTGCTGGCCTGGGCCTTTCTGTTTACCCGGCCAACGATCGAACAATCAGCCCGCGCTGAAAAAATGGCCGTGCTCAACCAGATTCTGCCTACGTCCCTGTATAGCAACGACCCATTAACCGATACCCTGACCCTCCCGGCTGAAACGGCGCTGGGCACCACCGCCGAGAGCACGGTGTACCGTGCCCGCCTGAACGGCAAACCCAGCGCCCTCGTCCTCGACGTGGTTGCGCCCGATGGTTACAGCGGCAATATCCGCATGCTGGTCGCTTTTGGAAATGACGCTCAGGTGATCGGTGTCCGTGTGGTTGAACATAAGGAAACCCCGGGCCTCGGGGATTACATCGATCCCCGCAAGGATAAGAACAAGGCACACCCCTGGATCAATCAGTTTGATCAGGTGTCGCCAAGCCTGGGAGAACAAGGCTGGCATGTCCGCAAGGATGGCGGCAACTTTGATGCTTACGCCGGTGCCACGGTAACACCACGCGCTGTGGTCAAGGCAGTTTATAAAGCCAAACGATTTGTCG
>RGCL01000159.1 GCA_009919175.1 Betaproteobacteria bacterium | reverse complement strand
AGGGCTGGTGATGAATTGATGCAAATTTCACCTACCGATGTCGAGTTGATGGTCGAAGCCAAAGTTCCACCTGCCGATATTGGCTTGCTCCGTACGGGCCGCCCTGTGTCGATCAAGTTGGATCCTTTCGATTATTCGATTTATGGCAGCTTACAGGGGGAGTTGAGTTACATCAGCGCTGACACATTGACAGAACAAGCACCCAATGGGCAGGTGCAAACTTTTTATCGCGTACAAATCAAGTTCAACACTGAGCAGGACAATCGCAAGCTGCAACTGAACGACCTCAAACCCGGCATGACGGCGAACGTCGATGTTTTGACCGGATCCCGTTCAGTGTTGACCTATCTCACCAAGCCCATCACAAAGGCATTTCAGGGCGCTGCGTCACAGCGTTAACCTTTCTCTTGCCGGTGTTGCCTTCCTCAATGCTGGGCCTACCTGTGAACTTACTCGATTAACGGTGATGCTCCCATCCTGTGGCATGAGCATGATCGACATACCAGCGCTGAAATGACAAAACCATGAGCGTAGTGTCGGCCGCATCTCGGGCTAATTGCCCGCAGCCGATGGCACCCGCATCTCGGGTGGCATCAGGTACAGGGTTGGCGGTGGCTGCATCAGCGCTGGGGGCAGACTCGGGAATGGCGGGCACTGGAGTGGTTGCGTTGCTGGCCGGGATGCACAAGCTGAGAGCACCATCGAGCAGCACAGGGGCACGGCGCGCCAATTTGGATTTCTGGGTTTCATAGTCAGTCGATATCTTCTGGTTGATGCGTTCTTGCTGGGTTTGGATCTGGGCCACGTGCAGGGATTGCTCCAGGGTTTTGGCCTGTTGTTCGAACCGCTCGGCACTCCAGGCTTGCTGGAGATGCCGCTGGCCCAAGACGAACCCGGCAATGAAAATGGCCAGGCACATAAGCAGCCACAGCACTGTCCGCCATGGCCAGGCGGACAGTGCACCAATCAGCGCAATGACATTCATGGGCCACCTCCGTCCAAGGCCTGGAGCTGGTGTTTGTCCATTAGTACGATCAGTTTGTTGGCGTATTCGGGGTCAGTGGCATAGCCCGCCTGTGCCAGTGCCTTGGCAAAGGCCTGGGTAGTGGTGCAAGCAAAGCAGGCCTTATAGCGGGGGTTGCGCTTGAGGAACGCGGCGTGGTCATCGATGCTGGCCTGCCAGCTTGGATACTTGCGCCAAAGGGCTGGCACCACCACCCACTGCCCCTTGATGAACTCCTTGGTGTTCAGGGTCAAGGTCTGGCCGCGCCAGAGGCTGTCCGCCTTGATGCCGAAGAGGTTGTTCCCGTTCCTGGCCAGGCCAGATTCTCCCCAAGCGGACTCAAGGGCAGCCTGCGCGATCGTGATACTGGCGGGAACTCCCGTGGCTTTGAATGACGCGACTGCGGCCGTGGTGAGCCGCATGATGAATTCACTTGGATTCACAACATCTCCTTCACGTCCTTGGCCACCTCGTCGATCGCGTCGTCACGGCGTTTGTCGATGAAGGCAAAGGTCCAACGTACCATCGCCCATCCCGGCAGGCCACAGGCAAAGATCAACCCACCCAGGGCGCACAGCCCCATGGTTGAGAAGGCCCAGTGATGAAGCCCAAAGTGCTCGACAGTGATGGCGCCACCGCCGATGCTGGACACCACGGTGCTGATCAGCCCAACGGCCCACTCCCGTTTGTTGCGAGGTGGCGTCATCAACATGACCACCACTGCA
>RGCL01000158.1 GCA_009919175.1 Betaproteobacteria bacterium | reverse complement strand
TGACCAAGCAGGATGCTGGCACCTGGACTTTGAGCGGTGCCAACACCTACACCGGCGCCACCACCGTCAGCGCAGGGGTGCTGAAGGCGGGCCATGCCAATGCCTTCGGTCCCACATCTGGCGCGGGTGCCATCACCGTGAGCAGTGGTGCTGCGCTGGACTTGAATGGCAAGGCGATTGTCAGCACGGGCAGCCTGACCTTGAATGGCACAGGCATCAGCAGCGGTGGTGCGCTGATGAACTCTGGCGCTGCGGCAAGCTATGCTGGTCTGGTGGCGCTGGGTTCCGACAGTTCGATCATCGGGGGCTCGGGGACCATCGCTCTGGGCAACACAGGCACCATCAACGGATCAGGCAAGAACCTTACCCTTGGAGGGGCCCAGGGCGGCAGCATGGCCGGCATCATCGGTACCGGCGCTGGAACCTTGACCAAGCAGGACGCGGGCACCTGGTCCCTGAACGGCGTGAACACCTTCACCGGCATGGTGACGGTCAATGCGGGCACCTTGCAGATTGCCACCGACCGTGGACTCGGTGCGGTGCCTGCCTCCGCCGCGGTGGCACTCACGCTCAACGGCGGCACGCTGACGGCCAACAACTCGATCGATGTGACGCTCAACGCCAACCGCCTGATTGCCATCGGCAGCAATGGCGGCAGTATTGTGAATGCGGGCACCAGCACATCGACCCTGGCGCTGGAGGGGGCCATAGGGGGTGCCACTGTGGGCTCGGTGACCCAGGGGCCACTGACCATCACGGGTGGGGACATCCGCATCGGTGCCAGCATCAGCATGGGGGCTTATGACTTGCTGGTGAAGTCCACCGGCAATATTTTCCAAGGTGTGGCCGCTATCAATCCGACCCCGGCCAACATCGTGGTGTCTGCCCAAGGGACCGGTACTGTGACCTATTGGGCCGACAGCGATGCCAGCGGTGCGGGAGCCATTCAACTGAATGCGGGATCGTCCAACACGGTCCGCTCTTCGATCACCACGGCAGGCGGCAACATCGTGCTCGGCGGCGGCGCCGGTGCGACGGCGGCCGATGGCTGGGCGCGTGGCCTGTATGCGGTGAACCTTGGGGATTACAGCAACCTTGATGCCGGCACGGGCAGCATCACGCTCAAAGGCATGACCAATGCCAGCTCCTTCGGAGGCACCGGGGTGTTGATTGAAACCAACAGCACCTTGACTGCAGGCACCATCCGCATCACGGGCAATGGCAACCCTAGTAACACCTCGTCCGACTTTGGGGTGCGTATCAAAGGTGGCACCAGCGTGACGGCCAGCAGCCTGGTCAATATCGCCGGCACCGGCGGTGGCACGGCCAGCAGCGCGGTCTTGGGCAACTCGGGGGTGCGTATTGACAACGCGACGGTGTCCGCCACGGGTTCAGGAAATGTAGTCATCACAGGTGACGGCGGCGGCAATTCGGCCGGGGGCACGAACTACGGTATCCAATTGTTGGGGAACAGCTCCGGTAGCCGCTCATCGATCACGGCCGATACCGGCACCATCACTATCACCGGTATAGAGGGCGCAGGCACCGGTGGTATTGGCATCTCAGCCACTGTCGCCGGGATCGGTGCAGCGTCCCAGACGGGACTCATCACAGTGCGTGCCAATTCTGTTCTCACGGGCTCTCTGTCCACGGCGGCCAACAACAGCCAGGTCTTGTCCAGTGGCGTGGTGAACATGGAGCCCTTGCTTGGCAGTGCATCATTCACGGGGCGTGCCCTGG
>RGCL01000157.1 GCA_009919175.1 Betaproteobacteria bacterium | reverse complement strand
CTTGTCGACAGTGGGGTCACAGTGCTCATGATTGAGCATGTGATGCAAGCGGTGATGAGTTTGGCTGAGCACGTCTGGGTCTTGGCCCAAGGGCAGTTGATTGCGCAAGGCGCACCGGCCGAGGTCACGCGCAATCCCCAGGTCATCGAGGCCTACCTGGGGCATGGGGCTGCGGCTCGCCTGGCGCCTGGGGGGGCTGGGGCATGACAACACCCTTGCTCGAGGTTCATGATGTCCATGCGGGCTATGGCGCGGTTGAAATCTTGCGTGGCATCTCTATGCAGGTGTTGCCGGGTGAACTCGTGGCCTTGCTGGGCAGTAATGGTGCTGGCAAAACCACCTTGAACAATGTGTTGTCGGGTGTGTTGCCAACCTGGTCCGGCCAGGTGAGGTTCGAGGGCGAGATGATGACGGGGCGCCACTCTCGAGAGATGGTGCAAGCTGGCTTGATTCATGTGCCTGAAGGGCGCAAGATCTTCCCTAACTTGAGCGTGCTGGAAAACCTGCAATTGGGCGCCTATGCCCGCGCGCGTGAAAGACGTGCGCACAACCTTGAACGTGTGCTGGCCACATTTCCCCGCTTGAAAGAGCGGTTGACGCAATTGGCCGGCACCATGAGCGGAGGTGAGCAGCAAATGTTGGCGATTGGGCGCGGGATGATGGCCGAGCCCAAGTTGCTGATCCTGGATGAGCCATCGTTGGGCTTATCACCGTTGTTGGTGGAAGAGTTGTTCAAACTCATTCAGACCTTGCGAACCTCCGGCTTGAGCATTTTGCTGGTGGAGCAAAACGTGGGCTTGTCGCTCGACATTGCTGAACGCGCCTACGTCATGGAGAACGGTGCCATCCGATTCGCCGGAACTTCTAGCGAATTGCTCTCCAGCGATAGCCTGCGCCAGGCTTATCTGGGGGTGTGATGATGCCTGATGGTCGACGCGTTCATGCCAGCCGCATGTCCCTCCCTCAAACCTTGGCGCAAAAGCTCATTGCCAAGGCCGCTGGCCTGGCGCAGGTGCAAGTGGGTGATGTGGTCACCTGCGATGTGGACCTGGCGATGTTTCATGATTCATCAGGGCCTCGTCGTCTCAAGCCGATGATGGATGAATTGGGCGCCCAGCTATGGGACCCCAGCAAAGTGGTGTTGGTGCTGGATCATTACGTTCCTGCTGTCAGTGATGAGGCGAAAAAAATTGTGCACATCACGCGGGATACCGCTGTACGCTGGCAGTTGCCGCATGTGATCGACTCTGAAGGCATCTGCCATGTGGTGTTGCCAGAGCGCGGTTACTTGAAGCCTGGGATGTTGTGTGTGGGTGGCGATTCCCACTCACCAACCGGCGGCGCATTTGGTGCCTACATGTTTGGCATTGGCGCCACCGAGATGCTTGGCGTGGTGGTGACCGGAAAAATCTGGGTGCAGGTGCCCCGCACACTGCGCATGCACTGGCAGGGTCAACTCACACCAGGTGTCAGTGCCAAGGACATGATGTTGCACATGATCGGTCGGTTGGGCATGAATGGGGGGCAATACCAGGCCATCGAGTTTGCCGGCCCTGCTGTCAAAGCCCTGGGGATGCAAGAGCGCATGACGTTGTCCAACATGAGTGCCGAGTTAGGGGCGCAGGTGGGGCTCATCGCAGCCGACCAGGTGACCACAGACTACCTGCGCGGTGTGGGTGTGGCTGACGAGCACCTGCACGAGGTGGAGTCATGGCAAACGGACGAAGGTGCTGTGTGTGAAACCACTGACTTTGATGCGAATGC
>RGCL01000156.1 GCA_009919175.1 Betaproteobacteria bacterium | reverse complement strand
TTGGGGTCACCGAAGATCAATGTGATCGATTACCGGTGGGACGCCGGCAGGCAAAAGATTCTGATCGGCGAGGGCATTGAACTCGATCCATCGTTCTTTCGGGCCGATCCTATCCGGCTGGCGCAAGGCGCCTCCCTCGGCATCCGGCCTGAGCATTGCGTCTTGAGCGATCGAGTCACGGGCTTGGGCGGAACTGTCGAGTTTGTGGAGTACCTGGGTGATATTTTTCTGGCCTATATTCAATTGCCGGGGGTCAGCGAACATTTGCGGGTCAAACTGAGCCAGTCAAATGGCGCGCCCAAGGTCGGCCAGCAGGTCAATGTGGCTTGGGTTGATGCGGCCCTATTGGTTATTGGGCAAGACGGTAAGATTATCTGAGCCGAAGGCTTCGCGTTGCGCCGAAAGCAGGCTTGGGTGCTGCGCTGATTTTTCACCAATTAAAGGGCGGCCTAAGCTTGGATCTGTCGTCACGATCCAAGTTAGGTTCTTTTCGTGGTGAGGCACTTACCCAGAGATTTGTAGAGAACATTTGTTCACGGAGCCACTACTAGATGTAGCCGTGAACAAGCTGCCGATAAGGTACCGATGCACCCGGCCCATACGCCTGCATTCATGCCCAATCAAATCCGTGCGCTACTGGCGTGAGTGGTGAAGTTGTTGTCTCCAGCTAGAGAACAGCTGTGCTGTAGGCCATGTCATCGAAGTAGTAGGTCTGGCCGCTACCGGCGACCGAGAAGTCAAAGAAGACGCTGGCCTTGTTGTAGGTGTGTGCGTCGTTGAAGGCGGCGTTGCCGGCGGCTTGCTGGGCGAAGTCAAGGCTCAGGGTCTGCCAGCCATTGGCCAGGGTGGTGAGCACGAAGTTGCGGCAAGGCCAGTCGCCAACGCCTATCGCCAACCGAAAACTTTCAGTGGTCATTGGTCCTGGCCATGCCATCGCCCGTGACCGTCATGCCCAAAGCCGCACCGGCTGGCTTAGGCAGGCCGGTTTGCTTCAGGTGAGCCTCAATCGCCTCGACCAGACCCGCACAGTCGGCACAAGGCAGCACAGAATGTGGGCGATCTCACCGCCCACCTGGGCTTGCCAGCCAAAACGGGCGTTGGTGCCGCCGATATCAGCTAGGAGGCGGGGAGTGGCTGGCATGACTACCCGTGTATAAATCGAACATCACCGTGCGCCTGGCTGGGCCCTCTCCAAAGTTGAGCGAAAGATGCCCCGCAACTGTATCGCTTCAATTTGGCTAAATCCTCAGAGCACGTTGTTGTAGAAATAGACGTTGTCAACCCACAGACTCTCGCCCGAGCCAACAGGCGCACCGTCGCTGCCGTACTTGTGGCTCGACAGGATCAACTGCGCCAAATGACCTTTGCTCCTCAGCGGAATGTCCAGGCTCACCCACTGATTGGCCGCAACCGCATTGCTGTTGGTGACGTTAAACACCAGCTCGTGCTCAACGTTGTCACCGCCCTGCTCCCAGACCCCATTGGCACCAAAGTCCACCAGCTTGATCTTGAAGTCAGCCGTCGCATCCGTCCTCCACACATCAATGTGGAAGGTATCCATGTCACCCACGTTCAGCGTCTGACTGGGCTCAATGCCGATGTAGCTGACCCCGGTGTACTTCTTGGCCGCATTACCACCGGCCAAGCTCACGCTCTCAGGGCCTGTGACTTGGTCCCAATCTGTCGACCAGGTCGTGCCCCCTGCCGGCACTGAGGTGTAGCTGTCGCTGTACAGCGACTTGACGTTGGCCTGCAGTTCAGTCGGTGCCG
>RGCL01000155.1 GCA_009919175.1 Betaproteobacteria bacterium | reverse complement strand
GACGCAGCATACGGGGCTGCCGCCGCGGAAGAAGGGATGATATTGAATCAGTGGTTTGTTCGATTCATTGCCATCAATGTCGATGCAGCACCTTAGTCGTCCCTGCAAAATTCACTTCAAGCCATCGCCCAGCGCTGATCTGAGTTTTGCAGCCGGTTACTGCCGATGATTTCGGCCAATTTCTCAAACAAGCCCGTCAAACCAATCGCATGCAACAGGCACAACAAAAGGCCTAGGCCTTTTTTGGCGATCATCCGCAGCAGCCAGCGGATGTTGTAACCCGCAGCGCACAGTACTGCGTGCAGCGCATCACCCTCTGATCCCTTGAGGTGACAGCGGTTCATCCGGTGGTCCGCCTTCAGGTGACCGATGATCGGCTCGATTGCCTGGCGTCGTTTGAGCAGCCTGCGCTCTTCATCCGTCAGCCGCTTATCTTTGCCTCGGTGTTTGATCTCAATGCCGGGGTTCTCCTTGTCCACGCCCCGGTATCCCAGGTCGGCATAAACCACCTCGGGCTTGACGCCCAGGCCCTGCATGAGGATGGCGCTTTGCTCAATTTGCTCGTGCATGGTGTGCCCGTCATACGGGTTACCGGCAAAGCTCCTGGCACCCACGATCAAATTGCCCTTGAGCGTCATGGCCAGACCGACCTTCACTCCAAACTCGTACGGGTTGCGACTTTTGCCCTTGCTGATGCACTCCACCTCTGGTGCATGCCAGCTGTAGAGCTTGGCATGGTTATCCACCGCTTTGCGGCTGGCCGTCTGGGCAACCAGGCGTTTGGCTTTGTTCAGCGTTTGTCCCAGCGTTTCCTCAACGGCTTGGTTGAGCGCGGTCATCTTTCGAGCCACCTCGCGCTGCAGCCTTCCAACGATGGTGCGCTGACGCTTGATGACTTTACGCATCCTTTTGAACTGGCGGGCATGGGCGTAACGCCCAGCCTTGTAGCCCAGCCGTTGGCCTTCTTTGGCATAGGTTTGCTTAAGCTCGATGCCATTGGCTTTGGCCGCTTCCACCACCTTGCAGCGGGCCGTCTCCAGCAGTTTGCTATCGGTGGGGTGAGCCACGGCCTTCTCCTGCACGGTGGAGTCCACGATCACGCGGCTCAATTCCTTCTTTGCAATGAGCTTGAGGGTGACGGCCACTTCCATGGTGCGAGCGAGCAGTTCTTCTACGCCTTCTTCGCCCAGAGCTTTGCGAAAGCGCCCCAGCTGTGTCGGATCGCACGGCCACTGGTGCTCAAAATATTCGTTGCCAGAAAAATATTGCCAGGTGGGCGTCTCGCCCCAGCGCTGGATCACGTCTTCGTCACTCTCGTTGAACGCATGCTTGAGGTACAGCAGAGCAACCATCAAACGGGTGGGCAGACGCGGGCGCCCAGCGTTGGAGACGCCCCCACCGGCAACCACAGAGACCGGGCCAAACAAGTCCAAATCCTCAATCTTCTTGCCCGCCTTGACTTGCCGGGCCCAGCGCTGAGCCAGAGATGCTTCGATTTCTTGCCAAGGCATGCGGTTGGCCAGCACCGCCAAAGGATGGCGCAAATCAATCATCTGGTCCAGGCGGTTGCGGAAAAAATCATCGGTCATGGCGCTGCTTTCAAAAACTCCCAGAAAACAGGCACTATTGAATATCTATTTGAGAGTTCTGAACATCCGGATTCACCCCAGAAAACAAGCATTCATGCGGCTTGCAGGGGTTTTGCAGGGACGACTAAGTCTACGAATTAACTGTAATGACCCACTAAAAAGCTGCTCAGGTCATACTATTGGAGAAATCA
>RGCL01000154.1 GCA_009919175.1 Betaproteobacteria bacterium | reverse complement strand
AGGTAATTGCCAGCAGGCAACGTCGACAAGTCCCCCGACACCAACTGGGTCACAGGGTCATAGGTCAGGTTGGCCTGGGTCTTGGCATCAGCCGTCCAGACTTGAACCTGGGCACTCTGCAATGTTTCATTGGCTTGGAATGCCCAGCGAATGGCCGAAGTCAGGGCCTTAGGTACGATGAAACTCGAGGATGCAGGCGAAGATGTCACCTGAGGCGATTGACTGTCGTACACCAATGTAACTGGTGCAGACCAGGTTGAACTGTTACCCGCCTCGTCGGTCTGGCGCACCGAGATCTGGTACGTTGCATTGTTGCTGATGCCAAACGATGAGGCCGATAAGTCCAGGGGAGAGCCCGATACCTTGGTCAGGGCGGTCAAACCGTTGCCGTTGACCGAAATGTCCAGATTCGACTTGACCTCTGCACCCACCACACGCACCGATGTGGCATTGGATGAAATGCCATCCGGCGCCCCAGTGTCCACCGTCCAACTCACCACAGGCACTGAGGCCACGTTGTCCAGTGTCACAACAAAGTCACGAGACTCTGCTCCCGCGATACCGGATGCCGTGTAAAACCTAGTCGAAAGCTTGTACACAGCACCGTTGACGCTGGCATCGGCAGCCATGCCCCAGAGGGACTGATCCACCTGAAACGACATCGTCTTGGCGGCCACTTCTGCCGCCGTGATGGTGTGGGTCACTGCAGTGAGTTTGCCATTGACCAAGACCCTCAGCACATCTCCGGCAATGACGTCGCTGTTGGCCAAGTCTTGCTTGAGCGTGTATTTCTGCCCGGCTTTGAGCTGGGCACCGCCCAGCAGTTTCAAGGGCGCCTGATTGGCATCCAAAAGAACGGGGGCCAGTGGCATGCTGCGCCCGCCATCGGCGGGCGCAGCGAGCGACCCCACCACCGCCGAGATGTCATTCAAGAGTGAAGTGACTTTGTCTGCGGTGTAGTTTGCTACGTTGAAGGTGCCCGCACTGATCGCCCCGGTGAGGTAATACTGTGATGCGTACTCGGTGGCTACCATGGCGTTAAGCGCCGCCTTGGAATTGGGGTCAGCACTGTTGAAGACCTGGCTCACGGCCGCATTAACTTGGGCGACCGACACTGCCACATCGGCCGCGTTGGTGATAGTGACGCCATTGACATTACTCAACACCGATGTCATGAAGCTAGACTGCGTCAGATCCACCGCCTGAATCGATGCCCCTTGGCTGCTGATCAACGAAGCATAACTTTTAGCCAAGGCCTCGACCACCTTGAGGGAAGCCTGATTCAAACTGAGCGGAGTCGTCGTGGAAGACTTTTGCACAGCAGCAGCCCCCACCACCATGATGTTGGCCACCTGGGCAGATTTGGCATACAACTCGAGGTACTTCACTTTCTCAGCGGTACTGCCACTGGCGTAAGCACTCTCCACGGGATCAAGATTCAGCAAATCGGCTGCCGTGACATTGGCCCCCAAACCGAGCAGTTGTTTGACCGCGGACACTGACGCATCGATCGATAGACTGGATCCGCTGCGTATGGATTGAACCAAGGTGGTCAAAGAGGTCACCACCTGGGCGGTTTCAGGCGCAAGCAAAATGCCCTGGTACACCAGCCCTGTTCCATACAGATCGGTTCCGCCAAAGACATGGACAGCGCCCGTTCCGCCGAGTCCACTGTAGTTCCCCAAAGCATCAGTGACCACGTAGACATCACCGCCCGCGGCTTTTTCGCCGATGTCAAACACACCATTACCGTTGGCATCGGTGAAATCGAAAACGCCATCCCCATCGCCATCTCGCCACACCACCGCTTGGTCGAGATAGCCCTTGATT
>RGCL01000153.1 GCA_009919175.1 Betaproteobacteria bacterium | reverse complement strand
GCTGGACGGCATGAGCGAGGCCTGAAAGTGGGTGGGCGACAGCCCCGCCTTGGCATGCGGGAACTGCAAATCGAACACGGTGTTTTTGAGTTGCAGGCGGCAGGCCGTGCCTTCGTCCACGTCCTTGAATTCGGGGTCAAAGCCCACGTCGGCATCGTTGCTCTTGTAATAGAACTCGCAATAGAGGCCCAGCGCGGCCTGGGGCCACACCTGATGCAGAAACAGGCTCTCGCCCCAACCGGGATGCGCCACGATGGCATCGGGCTCAAAGCCCTGTGCCTTGAGTTGCAGCGCGGCGCGCCAGGTCGATTCGGCGCGCACCGTCTTGACCTCGAAGTCCTTGACCCAGCGGTGGGTTTGATCAGAGGGCCTGCCCACCAGCGGGTAGCGCACCAACTCGACACCGGGGATGGGCGGGCAGGGGTTGAGGTGCAAGGCCACCACGCGATGACCCTGGCTGGCCAAGGCGGGCGCGAGGTGCTTGAACTGCCCGGGAAAGTTTTGGTGAACGAACAAGATATTCATGAGGACGTGAGCCAAACGCTGTGCAAGGTGTAGCCAGAATTATTTCATTCGCCCGATTGCCCCTTAAGATCGGCGCCACCCCTGCCCGCCAGCCCACTTCAGGCGCTTTGTCACCCTGCTTCCCAAGCCGATCTCTGCCATGTTCCTTGATCCCTCATCCTGGTTGTTTGTGCTGGTGGCCTTGCTGGGCGCCTGTGTGGGAAGTTTCCTCCACGTGCTGGCCCTGCGTTGGTCCGAGGTGCTCAACCAAGTCCCTCAGGCTGGCCTCATTCAAGCCCTGAGCGGGCGCTCGGCCTGCCCGAGTTGCCACCACACCCTCAAAGCCTGGCACATGGTGCCGGTGGTGAGCTTTGCCCTGCTGCGCGGGCGCTGCGCGCATTGCAAAGCCCCGATTGCATGGCGCGACACCCTCACCGAATGCGTGCTGGCTGGGGTGTGGGTGGCCATCCTGTGGCGTTTTGGCCCTGGCCCCGAGGCTGCCGCCTGGATGCTGTGTGCGGCGGTGTTGTTGCTGATGTCACTCATCGACATCGACACCTATTTGTTGCCCGATGTGCTGACCCTGGGGCTGGTGGTCCTCGGTCTGTTGGCCTCGGCCTGCGGCTGGACTGGGATTGCCTTGTCGCTCTCGGCGGTGGGCGCGCTGTGTGGCTATGGCTTGCTCGCGCTGGTGGCCTGGGCTTATCGGCGCTGGCGCGGCAAAGAAGGCATGGGCATGGGAGACGCCAAGCTGCTCGCCGCCGTGGGGGCGTGGCTTGGCCCCTGGAGCTTGCCCGCTGTGCTGTGGCTCTCGGCGCTGCTTGGCCTGGTGTGGGGCCTGGCATGGCGGGTGTCAGCGCGGCGTGGTCAGCCTGGACCGGCTGATCCCCTCCATCAACCCCCTGAGCCCGATCAACCGCCAGAGGGGGCATTCCCCTTTGGTCCTTCACTGGCCATGGCCGCCATGGGCGTGGCGCTCACACCCGCATGGGTGTGGGCTTGGCTTGGCCGGCTCTAGCCTCGTGCGCAGCCCTGAGCCGGATCAGGGCTGGGGCGCCAAATGCTTTTGCACCTGGTCGCGGATCAGGTTCATGCTCACTTGTTGGGCATGCGTGCTGATGCGGTTTTGGCTCACCGCCATCCACAAGGTGATGGTGATGGCCTGCGCCTGCTCCCCCACCAGCTGGCGCACCTGATAGGCCGATGGGCGAATGGAGCGGGTCACCGCGTTGTGCGTGAGCACTGCATGGCCGCTGCCATCGGCCACCAGATCGAGGATGGCCGCCACCCCATCGATTTCCATGGCGATGTGAGCTTGCAAGGCCA
>RGCL01000152.1 GCA_009919175.1 Betaproteobacteria bacterium | reverse complement strand
TTCCTGTTCCCCTCCATCGTGCTGTTCTGTGCGATTGGCGTGTACTCGACCAACAACAACACCTTCGACATCTGGATGGTGGCTATCTTCGGCTTGATCGGCTATCTGTTCCTCAAGCTCGGGTGTGAGCCGGCGCCGCTGTTGTTGGGCTTCATTCTGGGGCCGATGATGGAAGAGAACCTGCGTCGTGCACTGTTGCTCTCGCGGGGTGACTGGTCGGTGTTTGTCACCCGCCCGTTGTCGGGGGGCTTGCTGGCGGCAGCCTTGCTGTTGCTCGTTATCGTGCTTTTGCCCTCGGTGAAGTCGAAACGCGAAGAAGCTTTCGTCGAAGAATGACGGCTTCATCATGCCCTTGAAACGGGCCTTGAGTGGAACAAGCAGACCTGCGGGTCTGCTTTTTTCTTGGGGCTGACTGCCTCGCGCTGCCAACCACTGCATCATCGTGCTCAACCAAACCCTGGCACACAGGCGACCTTGCGCCGCCAGAGCGATGCGAGACAATCCACTCACTCCATGACCACGACCCCTGCACCCAGTTCTCCTGTCTCGACCGGCATCGTGCTGGCCATTGCCGGGGCCATCGCCTTCAGTGGCAAGGGTGTGATCATCAAACTGGCGTACCGTTATGGCGTGGATGCAGCCACCTTCATCATGCTGCGCATGCTGTTTGCCTTGCCCTTTTTTTTGCTCATGGGCTGGTGGGCGGAGCGCCGCGCCAGTGCCCGCGCGCAACCCTTGAACCCGCGCGATGTCCTGAGCATTGTGGGCTTGGGCTTTTTGGGCTACTACTTATCCAGCTACCTGGACTTTCTGGGCTTGCAATACGTCACCGCAGGCCTTGAGCGACTGATCCTCTATCTCAACCCCACCTTTGTGATGTTGCTGGGCTGGGCCCTCTACCGCAAACCCATCACAGGCATGCGGGTGGCCGCCATGGCGCTGAGTTACAGCGGGGTGTTGCTGGTGTTCTGGCACGAATTGAACTTCGCCGGATCGGACGTGGCCCTCGGCACCGTGCTGGTAGTGCTGAGCGCGCTCACCTATGCCATGTACTTGCTCTACAGTGGCGAGATCGTCAAACGCCTGGGCTCATTACGCTTGGTGGGATGGGCGAGCACCGTGGCCTGCCTCTTTTGTATCGGGCAGTTCCTGGTGTTGCGGCCTATGTCGGCGGCCGAGGTGCCCTCGGAGGTGTTATGGCTGGCCTTGCTGTGCGCCTTGGCCTGTACCGTCGCCCCGGTACTGATGGTGATGATGGCGATCGAGCGCATCGGCTCGTCGCTGGCGGCGCAGACGGGCATGGTCGGTCCCATGTCCACCCTCGCCTTGGGCGCTATATTCCTGGGTGAGCCGCTCAACCTGTGGATCGGGGTCGGTACCCTGTTGGTGTTGGGTGGTGTGTTTCTTTTTTCCAAGTACGGAGCAAACTGATGGATCTCGGACTCAAAGGCAAATGGGCCCTGGTGGGCGGTGCAAGCAAGGGCTTGGGGTTTGGCTGCGCCAACTCACTGGCCCGCGAGGGTGTGAACGTGGTGATCGTGGCGCGTGGCGCCGAAGCACTGGAGGCGGCGGCACAACAGCTGCGTGCCTGGGGAACCACCATACTGCCAGTGGCCGTGGACATCACCACACCAGCCGGGCGTGAGGCCATCTGGTCGGTGGCAGGTGGCCCGGGCAAGGCGTATGACATCGTTGTCACCAACGCCGGCGGTCCGCCCCCTGGCGACTTTCGTGACTGGGAGCGCGAGGCCTGGATCAAGGCGGTCGACGCCAACATGCTGACCCCGATCGAGTTGCTCAAGACCACGGTGGACGGCATGGCCAAGCGCGGGTTTGGTCGCATTGTGAACATCACCTCCA
>RGCL01000151.1 GCA_009919175.1 Betaproteobacteria bacterium | reverse complement strand
ATTGAGCATCGAGCAGTCAGAACCCGTGAGACCAGCAAACAGGCCACTGTGATCGCGATGCTCAAGCGAACCGAGGGCGCCTGTTGAATCACAACCAAAACTGAGCCAGTTTCGGAGCTTTACACGTTGAAATTTGAGCCACCCCACAAGCTACCCTGCTTATTTTTTGTGCAGGGTGGCAGGAGTGATCAACGTGAGTACATTGAGCAAATTACGTCGTCTTGTTTTAAGAGACAACGTGTCCATTCGCGAGGCTAGCCGCCAGCTTGGAATTTCCCGCAATACGGCCAAGAAGTGGCTGGAGCAATCCGAGATGGTGGAGCCCCGCTATCCCAAACGGGCGTCAGGACCAGGCATATTGGGTCCCTACGAGGAGGTGCTTACGCAGTGGCTCAAGTCCGACAGCCACCGCAACAAACGTGAGCGCCGAGGCACCAAGGCGCTGTTTGAGGGGCTGAGGGCGCTGGGTTACCCGGGCAGCCGGGGCCCGGTTTACACCTTTGCCCTGCGTTGGCGCAAAGAGCAGGACTTGGCGGCCAAGGGCCAAGGTTATGTGCCCATGCACTTTGACATGGGCGAAGCCTTCCAGTTTGACTGGAGCACTGAATACGCGGTCATTGGCGGTTTGCGCAGGCGTTTGGACTTGGCGCACACCAAGCTGGCGGCCAGCCGGGCGTTTGTGCTGTCGGCCTATTACAACCAGGCGCACGAGATGCTGTTCGAGGCGCACGCCCGGGCCTTTGCCGTGTTTGGCGGGGTGACCAAGCGCGGGATCTACGACAACATGAAGACGGCGGTGGACAAGGTGGGGGACGGCAAGAAGCGCACCATCAACGCCCGCTTTGAGACGATGACGGGGCACTACCTGTTTGATCCCGAGTTCTGCAACCGTGCAGCCGGCTGGGAGAAAGGCATTGTTGAGAAGAACGTTCAAGACCGACGCCGCGGCATCTGGCGCGAAGCCAGCGAGCGGCGCTGGAATTCACTTGAAGAGCTCAATGCCTGGCTGCAAAAGGCCTGTGTCGAGGCCTGGGAGCATCTACAGCATCCTGAGTGGGTGCACATGACGGTGGCCGATGTGTACCAGGACGAGCGGCTGCGGCTGATGCCCAACCCCCGGCCCTTTGATGGCTACATCGAGCATCCGGCGCGGGTGTCCTCCACATCGTTGATCAGCTTCCAGCGCAACCGCTACAGCGTGCCGTGCGAGTGGGTCAATGCCATGGTGAGTGTGCGGGTGTACCACGATCACCTGATGGTGGTCTCGCCAGATGGGGAGTTCATCCGGATCAAGCGCTGCTTTGAGCGGGACCAGACGATCTACGACTGGACGCACTACATCGCGCTGATCGAGCGCAAGCCTGGGGCGCTGCGCAACGGCGCCCCATTCAGGACGATGCCCGAGCCATTGCGGCAATTACAGGACCAGTTATTACGGCACCCGGGTGGCGATCGGGTCATGGCGCAGGTGCTCAATGCAGTCACCTTGCACGGTCTGGAGGCGGTGCTGGTGGCCGTGGAGCTGGCCTTGCAGACTGGAAGGGTCAGCGCTGAGCATGTACTGAACGTCCTCTCGCGCCTGAAGGAGCCCAGTCGCAACAACGAGCCGGTGCACACCCACCTGAGCCTGAACAAGCCATCACAAGCCAATGTGGATCGGTATGACCGACTGCGGGCCCAGCAATGGAGAGATCAGGAGGTGAACCATGCTTGACATGATTGCTGACTTCAAGGAGTTGGGACTGCACGGCATGGCCAGTGCCTGGCCAGAGGTTCAAGGCACGGCCCGCATCAAGTCGCTGGACCACGAAACGGTGCTGATGCAATTGATCAAGGCCGAGAAGGCGCAACGCGAGGTGCGCTCCATGGC
>RGCL01000016.1 GCA_009919175.1 Betaproteobacteria bacterium | reverse complement strand
CTGAGCCAGCCGCTCAGCCGTCCCTGGACCCCAAAGCCGATTGAGTCCAGAAAAACGCCGGGTGAGATCAGGCTGCATCACGATCCATGGCCCAGGACTGATAGCGAAACGCCAGCCATGCACCCAGAACCATGAACAACAGCGCCACCATGGCATTGAGGCTCAGCACCGACATGCCACTCAGACCCTGGCCAAAAGTGCAACCCATGGCGGTGACGCCCCCTACCCCCATGAGCACAGCCCCAACGAGGTGGTGCTTGAAATCCGAGACGCTGGCAAAAGACTCCCAGCGGAAGTGACCCGAGCGACGAGCAGACAGGTGCGCGCCAAAGATCACCCCCACCACCGACATGATGCCGATGGTGAGCGTCTTGTTGGTATCGCTGAAGTACATGACCCAATCGATGGCATAGGCCACTGGCGCCACAAACGTCAGCGCCTCCATGCGGTTCGAGTTGGTCTTGATGTAGACGTCTTCCAGAGTCTCAGGATGCTCGAGCACATGACCCACATTCCCGCTCAATAACCAGGCCAGACAGACGATCAGCCCCACGCCCAGGCCAATCCACCAGGTTGGCCTGGAGCGGGCTTGACCTGTCCACAGCACAAAAGCCATCAGCACCACCGCAAAGGCCACCGCAGTGAGCCACAAGGGCATCGCCAAGCCCAACCCCTGATGAAGCCAGTGGCCCAAGGTCATGGTGAAGTTGGCCTCGATGAAAAACTGATCCACGGTGTTGACCCGCAAGACCGCCGTGATGCCTTTGAGGGTGGCAAAACTGCTGATGCCCATGACGAGCAGGACCACGAGGGATTTGAGGTTGCCTGAGCCCAGACGCACCAGCATCTTGGCGCCGCAGCCAGAGGACAACACCATGCCGATGCCAAACATCAGGCCACCCATCGCATCAGACAGCCAGGTGAGGCGATGGGAAACGACACTCGCGCGCTCGATGTCGATGAGGTTCAAACCATGGAGCAAGCCCACACCCAGGACAGAAAACGCGATGGCCAGGATCCATTGATTGGCCCGAACCCAGCTACCGGCATGGACCACATCGCTGATGGAGCCCATGGTGCAGAAATGACTGCGATGCAACAAAGCACCCAGGGCAGTGGACAACAGAAATGCACCCAGAAGAACCAGTTGACCCTGAAGTAGAAAGTCGGCGGGGCTCATCGGCGGGGTGCAGTGTCAACGCAGCTTGGAGAGGCGCTCCTGTGCAGCAGACGCGGTGTCGGTGCCAGGGAATTGCTTGATGAGGGCTTCCAGTGTTTTGCGCGCGGTTTTCACGTCCTTGAGTTCGATCTGGCAATTGGCCATGGACAACAGGGACTCGGCAACGCGGCTGTGCGAGGCGAACTGCTCGGTGATTTGTTTGAAGTCTTGAACCGCTTCCTTGTACTTGCGTGTGGCGTAAAGGGAGTTGCCTGACCAAAACAAGGCCGAGGGGAGATAGCCAGAGCGTGGGTACTGCTCGATGAAACGACGGAACGACCCCGAAGCGCCCGCGAAATCCCCTTTGCGGAAGGCATCCAGCGCCAGTTCGTAGTCGCGCTTTTCCGGTGGCTCGGCCATGAAGTCCACGCCGTCGACCGTCACCTTGACCGGTTCGAGTTTGATCACCCGCGACTCGACCGCCACAAAGCGGTCTTCGAGCTGCTTGTTCAAGTCTTTGTACGTGCGTTGCAGATCGGAGAGTTGCTTGGTCAACTGTTCCAAGGAGCCGCGCAGCTCGGCAATTTGCTTGAGCAAGTTTTCATTCTGAGACTGCAGGTCCAGGTAGGACCGCTTGGACAATGCCGCATCGTCATTGATTTGACGCAAGCCGTCTTTGAGGGTCTGAAGCTGTTGCTGCAGCTCCATCAAAGCCTTACGAGCCTCTTCGTCTTCGAAGAGACCCGCCTGGGCTGGCAATGCCAGCCCCAGGGCCAAGCTCAGCAGCAAGGGGCGTGTCGCGCGCATCAGCGGTAGTTCAATTCAGCACGACGGTTTTTGGAGAATGCCGCCTCACCCTGCCCTGGATCCGCTGGCTTTTCCTTGCCAAAGCTCACGGCTTCCAATTGGTTTTCAGAGACCCCCAAGAGGCTCAGTGCTTTCTTGACGGCTTCGGCACGCTTTTGACCCAGTGCCAGGTTGTACTCACGCCCGCCGCGGTCGTCGGTGTGTCCGGCAATGCTGACTTTGGCGTTGGCGTTTTCACGCAGGAACTTGGCATGCGCCGTCAGCACCGATTGGAATTCAGGCTTGATCACAAAGCTGTCGAAATCAAAATAGATGACCTTGGCCACATTGGCCGGACCTTGCTGGATGGAGGACAGATCGTCGACCTTGATGGGTGTCACCGCAGACTGGGCACTGGGGGCACTGGGCACAGCGGGTGCGCCTTGCTTGTCTTCAACGGGCACATCGGTCGTTTTGACATTGGATGCGCAAGCCGACAGCAAAGAAATCAAGGCAATGAGCAATGCATTTTTCATGGAGGGAGTCCTTAGATGAATTTTGGTGGCAATCATAAATGATCACTGCGTTGCAAAAGGCCCCCAATGGGGCTCGCGAATATCGCCGGCCTGACCCGTCAGGCGCGCTGTGATCTTGCCGTCCAGGGTCGTGGTCATCAGGGCTTCTTGGTTGTTGACTCGGGTGGCATACACAATCAACTTGCCGTTGGGCGCAAAGCTCGGGCGCTCATCCGCGCGGGTGGAGGTGATGGTTTTCACCTCATCGCTGTTGAGGTCCATCACCGCCAATTTGTAGTCACCGCCAGAGCGGGTGATGAAAGCCAGGGTCTTGCCATCTGGGCTGATGGCGGGCGAAATGTTGTAGGTCCCATTGAAGGTCACACGTTGCACAGGACCGCCCTGGGCGGGGGTTCTGTAGATCTGGGGAGAACCGCCCCGGTCGCTCACAAAGTAAAGGGCTGAGCCGTCAGGCGCAAAGACCGGCTCGGTATCGATGCCGCTGGACTGGATCAAGCGCCTCGGTTCTCCACCTTGGGCAGGCAACACAAAGAGCTGTGAGCCTCCGTCCCGTGTGAGCGTGACCGCCAACGACTTGCCATCGGGTGCCCAGGTCGGGGCGCTATTGGACCCCTTGAAATTGGCCAGGATTCTGCGCCGACCTGTGGCAATGTCGTGCACATAGACCACAGGCTTTCTGGTTTCAAACGAGACGTAGGCCAACTCACGACCATTGGGCGACCAGCTCGGAGAAATGATGGGCTCTGGGCTGGTCAGGGCAGCTTGGGCGTTTTGTCCATCCGAATCGGCAATCCACAAATGGAATCGATTGGACACCTTGGTCACATAGGCAATGCGGGTGGAGAACACGCCCTTCTCGCCGGTGAGCTTTTCATAAATGAAGTCGGAGATGCGGTGCGCCACCAGACGCAAATCCGCGGTGCCCACAGCAAAGCTCTGGCCACCAAGGTCTTGCAGCTTCACGGCATCCCACAAACGGAAACGCACATCAAAGCGGCCGTCGGACAAGCGCGTCACGCTGCCCGTCACCAGGGCATCGAGGTTGGCTTGCTTGATGGCGGCCAGATCGGGGCGCGCCACCTCATCCACCACCGCCGAGAGCATGTTGGACCTGAACTGTCCACTGCGGTCCAGATCGGCAGCCACGATGGAGGCAATGTTCTGCGGGGACGATTCGGCACCACGGAAAGTGGTGAAGCCAATGGGCAGCTGGGTCACGCCCACACCGGCCACCTCGACCCTGAACTGAGCCTGAGCCGCCACGGCGACAAAGAGTCCGAGAGCCACACACCACACACGCATGAAGGGATGAATCATTTTGCTTGTTGCTTCCAATAAAGCATGAAGTACTTGGAGTAGGTGGCCTGCGCTTGCATCACACACACCGCCAAACCACTGGCTCCATCCAGAAAACCCAAACGAAACACGTAGGAGCGAACAAATGCCACCACGGAAGAAAGGATGGCTCTGGTCAACGAGGTGCGAACACCCGCTGCCCATTGCTGATCAGCCCAAGCCATGCTGTAGGTTTGCATTTTTTTCCAGTAGTGCGCAGGATCAGGATAGCTAAAGTGTAGCAACGGCGTTTGCAGTGCGACCCCTTTGACACCGGCATGGGGCACCACCCGCTCGTGCACCAGATCGTCGCTATAGCGTGCCTCACCCACTTTGAACAGGCGCACCACCCGGTCTGGATGCCAGCCGCAGTGCTTGATCCATGAACCAGCAAAATTGGTCAGTCGCGGAAAACTGTAGACCGCCGAAGCACCCGCATCAATGGCCGAGCGGATCTCCTGCCACCCCTGAGGCTGAATGCGCTCATCGGCATCCAGGAAAAGCACCCATTGGGTTTGGACCTGCTGCAAAGCCAGATTGCGCTGGGGACCAAACCCAGGCCACTGGGCAGATTCGATGACCTGCGCCCCGTTTTTTCTCGCGATGTCCACCGTTTGGTCGGTGCTCATGGAATCCACCACCAGCACCGAAACCCCCTCCACCAAGGACTTGAATAAATCCGGCAGATGGGATGACTCGTTTTGGGTCAGTACAACGACAGTGAGGTCCATTGTGTTGATTTTAGGGCTCCAGCAGATTCGAGATAATCCAGCGAGGAGCACGACTCCAACACCCCATGCAACACCCTCGAACCATCCTCCAGCGATTCAGCAGAGCAGCACAGCATTTCCGGTCTCCACGCTCGGCCTGGGTGGCGACCATCGCCTCGGTCATGGTGATCTCCTTCACCGAGCCGCTCATCCCCGCGCTGATGAAACCCTTGCTAGACCAGGGGTTTGGCGAGACCTCCTTCCCCATCTGGATGGTGCCGGTTGCCCTCATCGCCCTGTTCATGATCCGGGGGCTGTGCGCTTTCACCGGACAAGTGGCCTTGGCCAAGGTGGCCAATACCGGATTGCTGAACCTGCGCACCCAAATGTTCACCCGGTTGCTACAGGCGCACCCCAGCCTGTTTTCCCAGACCAATGCCAGCACCCTCTCCAACTCCATCGTCTTTGAAATCCAAGGCGGCGCCAATCTGATGGTCAATGGCTTGCTCACCCTGGGCAGAGACAGCCTGACGCTCTTGGCCATGGTGGGGTATTTGTTGTTTTTGAATTGGAAATTGACACTGGTGGTCTTTGCGCTGTTGCCTTGCGTCATCTGGCTGATGAAGACCATGACGCGACGCCTTTACCAATTGACGCAAAGCCATCAACAAGCCACCGACGACCTGGCCTATGTGGTGGAAGAAAACGTCCTGGCCAATCGGGTGGTGAGGCTGCAAGGCGCGCAGCGTGACCAGCTCCAGCGCTTCACCGAGTTGGGGCACCGCCTCATGCGACTGGCCATGAAGTCTGCGGTGGCAGGGTCCTCCGTCACGCCTCTGACCCAAATCCTCTCGGCCATTGCCTTGTCTGTGGTCATCAGCATTGCCCTGATGCAAAGTCGCCTGGCTGGCACCACGGTAGGTGAATTCACCGCCTTCATCACGGCCATGCTCATGCTGGTGGCGCCCATCAAGCATTTGTCCGAAGTGTCTTCTCCCCTCACACGAGGCCTTGCCTCCATTGAGCGCGCCATCGAACTGATTGACCAAACGCCCACCGAGGTGGGGGGTACCCATGCCGTCGCCAAGTCACAAGGCGAGATTCACTTTGAGCATGCGGTGGTGCGCTATCAAGCCGATGCTCAGCCTGCACTGGATGTGCAAGCGCTTCACATCCATCCTGGCGAGACCCTGGCCATTGTGGGCGCATCGGGCTCTGGCAAATCCACCCTGGTCAATGCCTTGCCCCGCTTTGTCGATCTTGAACGTGGGGTGATCAAGCTCGATGGGGTTGATGTGCGCGATTGGGATCTGAGCCAACTGCGTCGGCAAATGGCCTTGGTCAGCCAGGATGTGGTGGTGCTCAATGTCAGCCTGGCCCAGAACGTGGCCTTGGGCTGCGAGATGAACGAGCAACGTGTGCTGGACTGCCTGGCCTCGGCTCACCTGATGGACATGGTCAATGGCCTGCCCCAAGGCATTCATACCCTGGTGGGGCACAACGCCAATCAACTCTCGGGGGGGCAGCGTCAGCGTCTGGCCATCGCCAGAGCCCTGTACAAGGACGCGCCCATTCTGATTCTGGATGAGGCCACCTCTGCGCTGGACAACGAGTCAGAGCGGCATGTCCAGCAAGCCCTGCAAGCCCTACAAAAGGGGCGCACCACGCTCATCATTGCCCACCGCCTGAGCACCGTGGAGCATGCTGATCGCATCGTGGTGCTCGACAAAGGCCAGGTGATCGAGTCCGGCACCCACACCGCATTGCTGGCCAAAGACGGTATGTACGCTCATTTGTTCAAGATGGGCAGCTTTGCAAGCGACAGCAGCGCCGACATCAACTGAACAAAGGTGTGCGGGTCGGGTCGCTGGGCATGCCGAAGCAGGTCACCCCGATGGATGGCGGTGGCATCCCACCTTTGAATCCACAGCAAGGTGGGTTTGCCCAAGCCCACGGCCATGTGATAGGGACCACTGTCTGAGCTCACGAACACATCGGCCTCATCGATCACCGCAGCCAGTTCCAACAAATTCTGGGTGCCCGATGCGTCAAACAGGCGATCGGCCACAAACCCCGACTGGACCATCTGGTCCATGAAGGCCTGGTTGGTGGCTTTTTCAAATTTCGCACCGGTGAGCACCAATTGAAATGGCTGGATCGCATGCAGGTGCATGAAGGCCTTGACCAATTCGTCCAGCTGGGGGCGCCGGTCCAAGGCATCTGGTGTACCGCAACCGATGTTCAAGCCCAACAGGGGCAGCGCCTCTTGCCTTTGAAAGCCCATCCCTTGCAGGGCATGTCTGACGCCGGCCTGCACCTGCAGCGAAATGGGCTGCCCTTCGCGCTCGATGCCCAGGGCTGCGAGCACGACGTAATCACGCTCGGTGTAGTCCATGGGCTGACTCAAGCCATGGTCTTGTTGGTATTGACTCACCGATGGTGCAACCCAGTCATACAACCAGCCGCGCCCAGGGAATTGCCCAATGCCCACCGTCTGGGCTTTGCTGAGGCGCTTGAGCTCGCGGGTCACGCGCGTGGTGCGCAAGCCATGCGGCTCAAAGTCAATGATCAGATCAGGCTGGACGCGCTGCGCGACCTCTCGCAGGGACGGCTGGAGTTCTCGCCAGGGCACGGACCTGGCTGTGGGATCCCCAGGCTGGGCGGTTTTGATGGTCAGGAATTGGGCGCTGGCCAAGGCATGGTGGTGCTGCACCAGGGTCTCTGTGGGATAGCCCTTGTGCCGACTGAGGAACAACAAATGCAAGCTGGCCTCGGGCCAACGCTTTTTCAGGCTCATCCAGGCTGCCGAGCTCCTGAGGACATCACCAATCCCCATACTGTGCGATCGGATCATGAGGATGCGCCTGGGGGTCAGGTTGAATGGGGTCATGATGGCAAGCCCTTAAGTTGCGCCTCGATGCGGGTGGCCACATCCGCCCAGGTTTGCTGCTGTGCCAATCGGCGTCCCCTTTGCACCAGGCCTTGCCGCAGGTCATCGTCCTCCAAGAGACGGCGTAGCCCCGTGATCAGGCCTTGCACATCATCAGGGGAATCGAGCAGCCAGGCCTCTTGCTGGGTGGTCCAGTGCCAGGCCGCGCCGCAAAAAGGCGATGGCGAACAGATCACAGGCAAGCCGTGAGCCATGGCCTCCAGGACCACCATGCCATAGACATCGGCACGGGTGGGGTGAACAAGCACATGGGCGCATGGATAGACCTCATTGAGGTCCACACCCCGGTCCAGCCAATGCACCCGGTGGCTGAGTTGAAGCGATTCGACCAGCTTGACCCAATGGTCCTGATGCCATTTGTCGGGCGTGACCAGGAGGTGCACCTCCTCAGGCCAATGCGGCATGGCCTTGAGCACCAGGGGCAAGCCCTTTTTTTCCAGATCATGCGCTGCGAGCAAGATCAAGCGATGACGGTCGGTGAGCCCCCATCGCTGCTGGATCCAGTGGGGGTTGTGCGGCGCGCTCGCGGGGTTCACACCGGGCAGCACCACCTTGACCCGAGCAGCATCGCAGTGCAAATCGTCGGTGAGTTGGTGGGCGGTCATCTCAGAGGGCACGACCAGCACTCGACCGGGCCTTGGGCGCAAACGCAAATGCTCCATGCCCAAATACACCCACAGGCCTGGCGTGAGCAGCACCCGCAGACCATTGAAGACCGACTTGAGCCAGGAGCGATGGAACAAGTCATGTCGAATGGGTCTGACATGGACCATTTGCACATCGCCAAAACCAAGGTTCTCGTTGGAGAAGATGGCATCAAACCCCGACTGTGTTTCACGCCGAGTCCAGCGCGCAAAGCGCAGCAGCGACAGCCATCGGGGGCGGCGGTCCGGGCTGGGGCTGAGGTGGACATGCACCCCGTCGAGGGGACGGTGGGAGATGCAAAACACATGGCACTCGTGGCGATGGCGCAAATGATTCACCACCTCGTAGGCATAGCGTTCAGCGCCACCAGCCTGGGGATCGAAATGACGGATCAGAAAAGCCAGTTTCATGCGCTTGTCATCAGGGCATGGCGACCACGCCCATCCTCATGGCTGGACATCATCTTCCAGATCAGCTGAATCAACCGTGTCGAGCGATGCACAGGCACACGCGGCAAACACCATGGCGAATCCTGCGCAGCCACGCGCCCCCTCACGGTGGTGGTGGCCGAGAGGTAGCCCGCACGCTGGGCCATGAGCACATGCTCTGGCTGCCACTCCCCGTAGGGGTAGCAAAAGTGCTCGACGGCCACACCCAGGCGTTGCTCGAGCAAGCGTTTGCTCTGATCGATTTCACGCCAGGCCTGATCGGGATCGAGTTGCCCCAGGTGGGCATGGGTCAGGGTGTGCGAACCCACCTCCATGCCAGCCCTCACCCAGTCCAACACCTGTGCGTCGTTCATCAGGGGCACTTGGGCGATGCCCAAGGCTTGATCCCATTGATTGGTGTGACCCAGCGCATCGTGCACCAGATAACAGGTGGCCGTGAAACCCAGGTCCTTGAGGACAGGCATGGCATGTTGCAGGTTGTTGAGGTAGCCGTCGTCAAACGTGATGCCAAACACACGGCCGCTGCGCTCGCCTTGAAGATAGGGGCGCAGATCTGACATGCTCATGCCTTGCCAGCCCAGGCGCTTGAGCCAGCGCATGTGAGCGGCAAAGCGCTCGGGCGCCACGCACAGGCTGCGAAAAGGGGTTCCCTTGGGTGGTGCCTGGGCAATCTGATGGTAGGTCAGGATGGGGATCACGCCTGCAGCCCTCAGAGCAACACAACCTCGAAGGCATCGGGCATCATGCCCACCTCGGCCTGGAGCTGGATGGGTTTGCCAATGAATTCACCCAAGGCGGCCAAATGCGCCCCCTCCTCTTCGGACAACAGGTCAATGACCTGGGGCGAGGCAATCACGCGGAATTGGCGCGGATTGAACTGCCTGGCTTCCCTCAGGATTTCCCTCAGGATGTCGTAAACCACGGTTCTGGGCGTTTTGACGACCCCTGTGCCCTTGCACGCGGGGCATGCATCGCACATCACGTGCATGAGAGACTCGCGGGTGCGCTTGCGCGTGAGCTCGAGCAAACCAAGCTCGGAGAATCCCGAGACCATGGTCTTCACTCGGTCTCTGAGCAAATGTTTTTTGAGCTCTTCGAGAACCGCTTGCTGGTGCTCCGATTGCTGCATGTCGATGAAATCGGCAACGATGATGCCGCCCAGATTGCGCAATCGCAACTGCCTGGCAATGGCGCCTGCGGCCTCCAGATTGGTTTTGTAAATGGTCTCTTCAAAACTTTTTCTGCCAACAAAACCGCCCGTGTTCACATCAATGGTGGTCAATGCCTCGGTCTGCTCGATGATCAGATAGCCACCCGACTTCAAGGGCACCCGGCGACCCAATGCCCGGATGATTTCCTCTTCCACCGAGAACAAATCAAAAATGGGGCGCTCACCCTGGTAGTGCTGAATGAGAGAAACGGTGTCGGGCATGACATCGCGCGCAAATTGCAGCAATGACTGGTGCTGCTCCCTGGAGTCGATGCGGATGGATTGGGTGGCTTCCACCACCATGTCGCGCAACACCCTTTGCATCAGGTTCAGGTCCGCATGGATGAGGCTCTTGGGCGCACGGGTTTGCGCGAGCTGGCGGATGTTTTCCCAAGTGGCCTGCAAATACCGCAGGTCCTTGCGGATGTCGTCATCGGTGGCGTCTTCGGCGTTGGTGCGCAAAATGAATCCACCCACACGGTCTTGGCCCATGAACTCGTTGGCCAAGCGGTCGAGTCGATCGCGCAGCGCATCCCTCAGGGGCTGTGCAATCTTTTGCGACACCCCAACATGCCGGTCTTGCGGCAGGAACACCAGCATGCGCCCAGCAATGCTGATCTGCGTGGTGAGGCGCGCGCCTTTGGTGCCGATGGGGTCCTTGATCACCTGCACCAGCAGGGTCTGGCCTTCGAACACCTGTTTTTCAATCGGCGTCACTGCGGCATCCTGAGCCCCTTCCGACTTGGACACCGAGGCAGGGTTGAACAAATCAGCCACATGCAAAAAGGCGGCCTTCTCCATGCCGATGTCGATGAAGGCTGACTGCATGCCGGGCAACACACGGGTGACTTTGCCCAGGTAAATGTTGCCCACAATGCCCCGCTCGAGTGGGCGTTCGAGGTGAACCTCTTGAACAGCGCCCGCCTCGATGACGGCCACACGGGTTTCGTGCGGTGCCCAGTTGATCAAAATGTCTTGGAACATGGCTCAGGCTCGCAGTCGAACTTGGTGGAGCAGTTGGTCGGTTTCAAACAATGGTAATCCCATCACCCCACTGTAGCTGCCGCGCAGCTCGCTGATCCAGCGCTGGGCTGCACCCTGGATGGCATAAGCCCCGGCTTTGCCCATGGGCTCGCCGCTGTCCACGTAGGCCTTGATCTCCTTGGCACTCAAGGGTCGGAAGGTGACTTGGGAACGGCTGGTCAACTGTTGCGGCTTGGCCCGACCCAGCACCACCGAGGTCAGGACTTCATGGCGGCGACCCGACAAGCGCTTGAGCATGCGCACAGCCTCAGCACGCGACTCGGGTTTGCCAAGGATGTCCCCGTCCAACGCCACTGTCGTGTCGCTGCTCAGAATGGGCGCCGCTGGCCAAGCCCGTTGACGCAGCCTCGCACGAGCTGCCTGCCACTTGAGCAAGGTCACCCGCTCAACGTAATGCAAAGGCTTTTCACGGCTCAAAGGCAGCTCCAGCGCTTCGGCGTCCTCGTGCTCATCGGGCAAGAGCAAATGGGGCTCGATGCCCAGCTGGCGGATCAAGGCCAATCGGCGGGGGCTTTGCGAAGCCAGGTAAAGCACAGGCGGAGTCATGCGCGGTGGTAGGGGTGGTGGTTGAGCAAGGACCAGGCTCGGTAAATCTGTTCAATCAGCAAGACCCTGACCATTTGATGCGGCAGGGTCATGTCCGACAAGCGAACCGAGCGCACTCGGGGTGCACGCAAACTCGGATCCAGACCATCGGGTCCGCCAATGATCCAAGCCACATGCTGACCCTCGAGCTGCCAAGCCTGAAGTTGTTGGCTGAGGTCCTGGGTCGTCCAGCGCTCGCCACGTTCGTCCAGACTGAGCTTTTGCGCCCCTTTGGGTATGGCGTGTTCGATGCGGGTGGCTTCCAGCGCCCAGATTTGCTCCACCGTCCTGGAGGCTCTGGGCTCGGTCTTGATGGTTTTGAGATCGATGCGCCAGTCCGATGGGAACCGCCCGGCATAGTCATCCCAGGCCTGTTGCGCCCAGGCCGGCACGCGCTGGCCTACCGCAACAATGGTCTGGTTCATGGCTTGGATCCGGTCCTTCGGGGCGCGGCCTTGGACGACGCGGCAGCCCGGGACTTGGACGGGGCGCGTGATGCCGACTTGGTGGTCGAACGGGCGGCTGACTTGGATGTCGATTTGGCCGCTGTTTTGCCCGCCGTTTTACCCGCCGTTTTGGTCGCTGTTTTGCCAGCAGGTTTCGCAGCGGGTTTTGCCGTCTTCGCTGCCGCACCACCCGATCGGGGTGGGCGCGACTGTGCAGTTCCTGCGGACTTGGCTGGCTTCGATTTGGCCGAGCCTGCCTTGGACGAGGCTTTCTTGGCGGGAGCGGTCGTGGCTTTCAGGCGGATGGGTTTTTCGCCCCAGATGTCTTCAAGGTGGTAGTACTGACGGATGGCGGGTTGCATGATGTGCACCACGGCGGCGCCGCAGTCGACGATGATCCATTCCCCGTTTTCCTCACCCTCTGAGCGAGGCTTGGGAAAACCCTCTTTCCTCAATTCATCGCGCACACTGGCCGCCAAGGCCTTGGTTTGCCGGTTGGAGTTGCCCGAGGCAATGATCACCCGTTCGAACAGGGGCGACATGGCCTCGGTGTTGAACACGCGGATGTCCACGGCCTTGATGTCCTCCAAGGCATTCACAATGGTTTTTTGCAACTTCTGGATGCTGCGCTTGGCTTGTGCCTCAGATAGGTCAGATTCGTATTCGCTCATGTCAATTCCGGTAGAGGTGATGATCTTGGATGTATTGCCAAACATCAGGGTCAAGGCCCTGTGGATGGACATCGGGGGTGTGCCGTAGATGGGCTCGCAATTGAGTGGAACTCAATGGGTCAGGTGGCAACTGAAGGTTGAGCAACTCCATGTGGTGGTCATTGTGCCACTGGAGCAGCTGGGGCGAGGGCTGGACCGAATCAGGACGCAGGGCCACCGCCAAGCGGCACAGGGTGAGCACCTCGGTCCACCGGTGCCATGTGTGAAATGCAGCGGCCTGATCCGACCCAATGATCAACCAGATCTGAGCTTGCGGATGAGACTGTGCCAAGGCCTCGAGGGTTTGCAGGGTGTAGCTCGGCGCTGGGCGCTGAGCCTCGAGGTCGGACACCCTGACGCTCGTGATCGATTGGAATGCCAGACGGCACATGGCCAGGCGGTGCTCGAACGCAGTCTTGGGGGCTTGCCGGTGACCGGGCCAGGCCGTGGGCATGACCCACAGCTCGTCCAGTGCACATTGCGCCAGCGCCTCCTGCGCCAGCCGCACATGCATGCGATGGGGCGGATCAAAGCTGCCGCCCAACAGGCCCAGGCGAGCGGGGAGGCTTTGGCTCAAACCCAATCTCTTGGTGGCAAAAAGTCGGTGTAGAGCCGCGCCTCGGCAGATCCTGGCTGCGGTGTCTTCTGGTAGGACCAGGTGACCAGGGGCGGCATGGACAGGAGGATGGACTCGCTGCGCCCACCTGACTGCAAGCCGAAATGCGTGCCACGGTCGAACACGAGGTTGAATTCCACATAACGGCCACGGCGGTAGAGCTGGTGATCGCGCTCGCGCTGCCCCCAAGGCATGTGCTTTCGGCGCTCCACGATGGGCAAGTAGGCCTTGAGGAAATGGTCGCCCACCGACTGCATCATGGCCTGGTTGAGCTCAGGCGCCAATTCGTTGAAGTCATCGAAGAAGATGCCGCCCACGCCCCGCGCCTCTTTGCGGTGCTTGAGGTAGAAGTAGTCGTCACACCATTTTTTGAAGCGGGCATGGTAGTGATCGCCAAAAGGGCTCAAGGCATCGCGGCACACCTGGTGAAAGTGCTGTGCGTCTTCTTCAAAGCCGTAGTAGGGCGTAAGGTCCATGCCGCCGCCAAACCAGGACACGCTCGCGCCAGAGGCCGGGTGCGCCGAAATCATGCGCACATTCATGTGCACCGTGGGCACATAGGGGTTGAGCGGATGGAACACCAACGACACCCCCATGGCCTCAAAGGGCGCACCGGCCAGCTCAGGACGATGCTGGGTGGCCGAGGGCGGCAGACTGGGGCCTTTGACATGTGAAAAGCCGCAACCCGCGCGCTCGAACACACTGCCCTGCTCCAGGATTTTGGTGATGCCATTGCCTTGCAAGGTCTCGCCCTCATCTTTGGTCCAGTGGTCACTCAAAAAGGTGGCCGTGTCCAGGGACTCGATGGCATCGGTGATGCGGTGTTGCAGCCCCATCAAAAATTGCCGCACGTCTTGACTCATCTCTTTTCTCCTAGTGAGACAGGGCACGAAAGCCAATGTCACGCCTGAATTGCATGCCCCTGAACGCAACGCCCTGGATGGCCTCGTAGGCCAGGTGCTGCGCCGCCCTGACGCCCTCGCCCAATGCGGTCACACACAGCACACGCCCGCCGGCGGTCACCCAGTGGCCTTGGCTCAGGCTCGTGCCGGCATGGAACACCTTGACATCAGCGGAAACCTTGGCGGCCAAAGTCACCACATCGCCCGCCACAGGGCTTGCAGGGTATCCCTCGCTGGCCATGACCACACCCAAAGCGGTGCGGCGGTCCCAATCCAGTTGCAGGTCTTTGAGCTTGCCCCCTTTGGGGTCGGTTGCTGCCCACAGCAGTTCAAACAAGTCGCTGCGCAGACGCATCATCAAAGGCTGGGTCTCTGGGTCGCCAAGCCGCGCGTTGAACTCCAGGGTCTTGATCGAGCCGTCAGCGCCAATCATCAGGCCTGCATACAAAAAACCCGAAAAAGGAATGCCATCCTTTTTCATGCCCTCGATGGTGGGGTAGATGACTTCGCGCATGACACGGGCATGGATGGCCGGTGTGACCACCTTGGCTGGGGAATAAGCCCCCATGCCGCCTGTGTTGGGACCTTGATCATGGTCCAGCAGCCGCTTGTGGTCCTGGGAAGTGGCCAAGGGCACGACGTCGGCACCGTCGGTGACCACCATGAAGCTGGCTTCTTCACCCACCAAACAGGCTTCGATCACCACACGGGCAACGCCATCGCTGGCTTGGATACCTGGCTGAATCTGAAGCATGTCATCGATGGCCGCATGCGCCTGCTCCAGGGTCTGCGCCACCACGACGCCCTTGCCTGCCGCAAGCCCATCGGCTTTGACCACGATGGGTGCCCCCAGGCGATCCACGTGCGCATGGGCGGCCTCGGCCTGGGTGAAGGTCTCGTGGGTGGCGGTGGGAATGCCGTGCCGCACCATGAAGTCCTTGGAAAAGGCTTTGGAGCTTTCGAGTTGCGCCGCCTGCTGGGTGGGGCCAAAGATGCGAAGCCCCTGGCTGCGAAAGAGGTCCACGATGCCTGCTGCCAGCGGGGCTTCAGGACCCACAACGGTGAGGTCGATCTGTTGGCTGCGCGCCCAGTGGGCCAGCTCGCTCAAGTCGCGGATGGGCAGATTCTCCAGGCCTTGTTCCGTTGCCGTCCCGCCATTGCCCGGCGCAACAAACACCTTTTGAACGCGCGGCGACTGGAGCATCTTCCATGCGATGGCATGCTCGCGGCCTCCGGAGCCCACAACCAGGATCTTCATAGGGCCGCGTTGTGATAGATATCCTGGACATCGTCGAGTTCTTCGAGCAAGTCCAGGATTTTTTGCATGCGCAGCGCGTCGTCTTCGCCCAGTTCGATGGCACTTTGTGCGCGCATGGTGACCTCAGCCATGTCGGGCACCAGGCCGGCGGCTTCCAGGGCCAATTTGGTGGCCTCGAAATCTGCGCTGGCCGTGATGACTTCAATCGAGCCGTCTTCATTGGTGATGACGTCTTCGGCGCCCGCTTCGAGTGCAACGTCCATGATCTTTTCTTCGGACTGACCGGGACCAAACACGAGTTGCCCGCAATGCTTGAACTGGTAGGCCACCGAGCCTTCGGTGCCGAGGTTGCCGCCATGCTTGCTCAATGCATGGCGAACCTCGGCAACGGTTCTGACCTTGTTGTCCGTCATGGTGTCGATGATCAAGGCCACACCACCCACGCCATAGCCTTCGTAGCGGATTTCCTCGTAGGAGATGCCCTCGAGGTTGCCCGTGGCCTTGTCGATGTTGCGCTTGATGGTGTCGGCGGGCATGTTGGCTGCCTTGGCCTTGTCGATGGCCAGCCGTAGACGGGGGTTGGCATTTGCATCGCCACCCCCAGATCGGGCGGCGACCATGATTTCTCTGATGACGCGGGTCCAAATTTTTCCGCGCTTTTCATCCTGGCGACCCTTGCGGTGCTGGATGTTGGCCCATTTGCTGTGACCTGCCACCTTGATGTCCTCTGAGCTTGAATGAATCGCATTTTAGGGGGCAGCAGTGCCCACTCTGACTCAAAGAAAAGGGCTGCACGGTGGCAGCCCTTGTTCCTCTTTATCCCGTGTGGGGATCAGGCCTCCTGAGGCTCAGCCGGCTCCGAGCGGGAAGGTTTGGCATCCTTCTTGGGGTTGGGCTGAATGTCCAACACGGCTTCGCCCTGCTCGTCGATGTCGACTTGCAAGCGTCCCCCATCGGTCAAACGGCCAAACAGCAATTCGTCGGCCAAGGCCTTGCGAATCAATTCCTGGATCAGCCTTTGCATGGGTCTTGCCCCCATGAGCGGGTCAAAGCCCTTCTTGGCCAGGTGCTTGCGCAAGGCATCGGTGAAGGTAACTTCCACGCGCTTCTCGGACAACTGGGTCTCGAGCTGGAGCAAGAACTTGTCCACCACGCGCAGGATGACCTGTTCATCCAGGGCCTTGAAGCTGACGGTGGCATCGAGGCGGTTGCGGAACTCCGGTGTGAAGAGTCGCTTGATGTCGGCCATCTCGTCGCCAGCCTCACGGGCATTGGTGAAGCCGATGGTGGACTTGTTCATGGTCTCGGCACCCGCGTTGGTGGTCATGATGATGATCACATTGCGGAAATCAGCCTTGCGGCCATTGTTGTCGGTGAGCGTGCCATGGTCCATGACCTGCAGCAAGACATTGAAGATGTCGGGGTGGGCCTTCTCGATCTCGTCGAGCAGCAGCACCGCATGGGGCTTTTTGGTGATGGCCTCGGTGAGCAGGCCCCCCTGATCAAACCCCACGTAGCCGGGTGGCGCGCCAATGAGGCGCGAGACGGCGTGCCGCTCCATGTACTCGGACATGTCAAAGCGGATGAGGTCAATGCCCATGATGTAGGCCAGTTGCTTGGCCGCTTCGGTCTTGCCCACACCGGTGGGACCGCTGAAGAGGAAGGAGCCAATGGGCTTGTCGGTCTTGCCCAGGCCAGAGCGAGCCATCTTGACGGCGGAGGCGAGGACCTCCAGCGCCTTGTCCTGGCCAAAGACCACGCTCTTGAGGTCACGCTCCAGGTTTTGCAGCTTGCTGCGATCGTCAGAGGAAACCGAGGCAGGCGGGATGCGTGCGATTTTGGCGACGATGTCCTCGATTTCGGACTTGGAGATGGTCTTCTTGCGCTTGGAGGTCGGCAAGATGCGCTGAGCAGCGCCCGCCTCGTCGATCACATCGATGGCCTTGTCCGGCAGATGACGATCGTTGATGTACTTGGCGCTGAGCTCCGCTGCGGCTTGCAACGCTGTCAGGGCGTACTTGACGTTGTGATGCTCCTCGAAGCGGGACTTGAGGCCTTTGAGGATGTCCACGGTTTGCTCCACCGTGGGCTCAATGACATCCACCTTCTGGAAGCGACGCGAGAGGGCGGCGTCTTTTTCGAAGATGCCCCGGTATTCGGTGAAGGTGGTGGCGCCAATGCAGCGCAACTGACCCGAGCTCAAAGCGGGCTTGAGCAGATTGGACGCATCCAGGGTTCCACCGGATGCGGCACCAGCACCAATCAAGGTGTGGATCTCGTCGATGAACAAAATCGCATGGGGCTTGTCCTTGAGCGACTTGAGAACACCCTTGAGCCGCTGCTCGAAGTCACCACGGTATTTGGTGCCAGCCAGCAGTGCGCCCATGTCCAGTGAGAACACCTGCGAATCAGCCAGCACTTCGGGCACATCGCCCTGCGTGATGCGCCAGGCCAGACCTTCGGCAATGGCCGTCTTGCCCACCCCCGCCTCGCCCACCAACAAGGGATTGTTCTTGCGGCGGCGGCACAGGATTTGGATGACGCGCTCGACCTCGTAATCGCGGCCAATGAGGGGATCGATCTTGCCTTCCTTGGCGGACTGATTGAGGTTCTGGGTGAACTGTTCCAGCGGAGAGGCTTTCTCCGATTTTTCTGCTGGGGCTTCCTCGGACTCATTGGAGGGCGACTCGGCAGGTTTGCTGGGCTCGCTCTCTTCTTGCTTGCGAATGCCATGAGCAATGAAGTTCACCACATCCAGGCGCGTCACACCTTGCTGATGCAGGTAATACACCGCATGGGAATCTTTCTCACCAAAGATGGCCACCAGCACATTGGCACCCGTGACCTCTTTTTTACCATTGCCCGTGGACTGCACATGCATGATGGCGCGCTGGATCACGCGCTGAAAGCCCAGGGTGGGCTGGGTGTCAACCTCATCGGTGCCCCCCACCTGAGGGGTGTTGTCCTTGATGAAGTTGGTGAGGGACTTTCTGAGGTCGTCCATGTTGGCTGAACATGCACGCAGCACCTCGGCAGCGCTGGGGTTGTCCAGCAAGGCGAGCAACAAATGCTCGACCGTGATGAACTCATGACGCTGCTGCCTGGCTTCCACGAAGGCCATGTGCAAACTGACTTCAAGTTCCTGGGCAATCATGAGGGTTCCTCTTTATGTGTCCGTGATTCGAAATGTATATGGGTTCCAAAGGCTGTCAATCAATGGGCTCATATACACATTGCAAGGGATGACCATCCCGATGGGCGGCCTCCCTGACCAATTCCACCTTGGTGGCTGCCACATCCTTGGTGAAGACCCCACAGACACCACGTCCGTCGATGTGGATCTTCAGCATGATTTGGGTGGCCGTCTCCCTGTCTTTGCTGAAGTACTCCTGTAGCACCCTCACGACAAATTCCATGGGGGTGTAGTCGTCATTGAGCATGACCACTTGGTACATCTGCGGGGGTTGCACGCGCTGAGTCAGCCGCTCCACCACCAGTGAGTCGTCACCTTGGGCCGGTGGCCGCGTGGGTTGCCAGGAGGGTTTGTTCGCCATGGAAATCATTCTATCGATGTCAATTTCCCATGCCTTTTGCAATCTATTTAATTATCTTTTGTAGTATATTGATGTTCAATTTTTCATCCGAGTGAGTCATTTTTTGTAAGTGAGGGAATCATGGCCATAGGAACAGTCAAGTGGTTCAACAACACCAAGGGGTTTGGCTTTTTGCGCTCAGAGGAGGTCAATGCGGATGTCTTTGCGCATTTCTCTGAGGTTCAAATCGAAGGCTATAAAACCCTACCTAAAGGGGCAGTGGTCCAGTTCGATCTGGAGGTCGGCCCCAAAGGCATGCTGGCCAAGAACATCCGAATCCAAGAGGTGATCGCCAGCCTCAAAAACATCGAGGAAGTGGCCCTAGCGCACCGGGACGATCTGGGCACCCGGCAGTAAGCTTCGGGGCATTTGCAACGGCTCAGCCATCGGGCTTGGGCCTGCGTAGGCTTCACCTCGCCCTGCCCCCTTCAGGATCCAACAAAAAGGCGACAAAGCTCGACGCTTTGCCGCCTTTCTTCTATGCCCGGATCAACTGACCCGATCAAGCCGCCATTGCGTTGATGATGGCATTGAAGGTGGCACTGGGGCGCATGATTTCATCCAGCTTGGCGAAATCGGGACGGTAGTAACCGCCAATGTCCACATGCTTGCCTTGAACCGCATTCAACTCGGCCAGGATCTTGGGCTCGGCTTGTGCCAGTTGCTTGGCCACGGGAGCAAAGTGCTTGGCCAGTTCGGGGCTCTCGGCTTGAGCCGCGAGCTCTTGTGCCCAATACATGGCCAGATAGAACTGGCTACCCCGGTTGTCGAGTTCGCCAGTTTTGGGTGAAGGACCTTTGCGGTTATCCAGCAGCTTGCCAGTGGCCGCATCCAGCGTCTTGGCCAGGACCTTGGCGTTGGCATTGCCTTGCTGCAAGCCCAGATCCTCCAGGCTCACGGCCAAGGCCAAAAACTCACCCAGCGAATCCCATCGCAGGTGGTTTTCTTCCACCAGCTGTTGCACATGCTTGGGTGCGGAGCCACCTGCACCAGTCTCGTACATGCCGCCACCGGCCATCAAAGGCACGATGGAGAGCATCTTGGCCGAGGTGCCCAATTCCATGATGGGGAACAAATCGGTGAGGTAGTCGCGCAAGATGTTGCCCGTTGCGCTGATGGTGTCTAGGCCACGCACCACGCGCTCGAGGGTGTAGCGCATGGCACGGACCTGACTCATGATCTGGATGTCCAGGCCCGAGGTGTTGTGCTCGTGCAAGTACATCTTCACCTTGGTGATGAGCTGCGCCTCGTGAGGACGGTAGGCATCCAGCCAGAACACGACCGGCATGCCAGAGTTGCGTGCGCGGTTGACGGCCAGCTTCACCCAGTCACGAATGGCCGCATCCTTGACCTGGCACATGCGCCAAATGTCGCCCTCTTCCACGTTCTGGGTCAACAGCACCTCGCCCGTATCCAGATCGGTGATGTTGGCCACACCGTCCTCGGGGATTTCGAAGGTCTTGTCGTGTGAGCCGTATTCCTCGGCCTGTTGAGCCATGAGGCCAACGTTGGGAACCGTGCCCATGGTGCGGGGATCAAACGCGCCGTGCCATTTGCAGAAATTGATCATCTCCTGGTAGATGCGGGCGAAAGTGGATTCGGGCATCACTGCTTTGACATCTTTCATGCGACCGTCGGCGCCATACATCTTGCCGCCGGCACGGATCATGGCGGGCATGGAGGCATCCACGATCACATCGTTGGGCGAGTGGAAGTTGGTGATGCCTTTGGCAGAGTCCACCATGGCCAGCTCGGGGCGATGCTCGTGGCAGGCGTGCAAGTCGCGCTTGATTTCCTCTTGTTTGGACTGGGGCAAGGTGGCGATCTTGTTGTAGAGATCGACCATGCCGTTGTTGACGTTCACGCCGAGCTCTTTGAACAAGGCCTCGTGCTTGGCAAATGCATCCTTGTAGAAAATCTTGACGCAATGGCCAAACACAATCGGATGAGACACCTTCATCATGGTGGCCTTGACGTGCAGGGAGAACATCACACCGGTTTTGTGTGCGTCTTCGATTTGCTGCTCATAGAAATCGAGCAAGGCTTTTTTGCTCATGAACATGCTGTCGATCACTTCGCGATCCTGCAAAGCCACCTTGGGCTTGAGCACAATGGTTTTGCCACTCTTGGTGATCAATTCCATTTTGACGTTGCGGGCGCGATCCAGGGTCATGGACTTTTCACCGTGATAGAAGTCGCCATGGTGCATGTGGGAGACGTGCGTGCGAGAAGCCTGGCTCCACTCCGCCATGCTGTGAGGATTCTTGCGGGCGTACTCCTTGACAGCCTTGGGCGCCCTGCGATCCGAGTTGCCTTCGCGCAGCACGGGGTTGACGGCACTGCCAATGCATTTGGCATAACGCGCCTTGATGGCTTTTTCCTCGTCGTTTTTGGGGCTCTCGGGATAGTCTGGCAAGTCGTAACCCTTGGCCTTGAGTTCCTTGATGGCGGCAAGCAACTGAGCCACCGATGCGCTGATGTTGGGCAGCTTGATGATGTTGGCATCGGGTTGGAGGGTTTTCTTGCCCAGCTCAAGCAAGGTGTTGGGCATGCGCTGCTCGGGTTTGAGCATGTCAGAAAACTCGCCAATGATGCGGCCAGCCAATGAAATGTCGCTGGTCTCGATGTTGATCTGGGCAGAACTTGCAAATCCGCGGATGATGGGCAAGAAGGAGGCTGTCGCAAGCAATGGCGCTTCGTCGGTCAAGGTGTAAATGATGGAAGGTGCGTTCTTGCTCATCTGCAGTGTTCTCCTAAATGATGGTGTTCTGAATCGTGGCCGGATCATGCCCACACAGCCTTTCCATTGGCTGACCGGGGATCATAATTTGCACTAGGTTTTCATGATACAAAAAGATGGTGCGCTGCACCACCCAGCTCTGCACCCGCGCCTGGGGAACGTATATTCCGCACAGAAAGTGAATCTCCCATGCGCATTCCTATGCAGCCCCAGTTGCTCTTCTCACCGCTTGCCAACCAGGTTCGCAAAGTGCTCGCCTTGATCGTGCTGGTGCTGGCGGCCTCGACCCCGACCTGGACCCTGGCGAGTGAAGCACCACAAACCCAATTGCCTCGCACACGGATTCAAGCCGGCATGCACTTCATCGATGCCCAGGTGGCCCAATCCCCGGCCGAAATGGAAGTGGGCCTCATGCACCGCAAATCCATGCCGGCCAACGAGGGCATGCTGTTTGTATTCCCGGACCGGCAACCCCGATGTTTCTGGATGAAAAACACCTTGATGCCATTGACCATCGCCTTTCTCGCGGACGACGGCACGATCTTGCAAACGGCAGACATGAAAGCAGGATCCCTGGATTCCCATTGCTCCAAAGAGGCCGTGCGTTATGCCCTGGAGATGAACCTCGGCTGGTTCAAACAACGCGGCATTTCACCCGGCACACGCCTGCTCCTCAAACAGCCATGAAAAAAGGCATCCGAAGATGCCTTTGATTGAGGGTGACCGGTCGATCAACCGAAGTTGGCTTGCACGAAATCCCAGTTCACCAGTTTGTCCAGGAAGGTCTCGACAAACTTGGGACGCAGGTTGCGGTAGTCGATGTAGTAAGCATGCTCCCACACGTCCACGGTCAGCAGGGCTTTGTCAGCAGTGGTCAGCGGCGTGCCGGCAGCACCCATGTTCACGATGTCCAAAGAGCCATCGGGCTTTTTCACCAGCCAAGTCCAGCCTGAGCCAAAGTTGCCCACGGCCGATTTGACAAATGCCTCGCGAAACGCTGCGTAGCTGCCCCACTTGGCCGTGATGGCTTGAGCCAGGCTGCCCTGGGGCTCACCGCCGCCATTGGGCTTCATGCAGTTCCAAAAAAAAGTGTGGTTCCAGATTTGCGCGGCGTTGTTATAAATGCCACCGGTGGATTTCTTGACGATCTCCTCCAGGGCCATGGATTCAAATTCTGTGCCCTTTTGCAGATTGTTCAGGTTCACCACATAGGCGTTGTGATGCTTGCCATGATGGAATTCCAGGGTTTCCTTGGAATAGTGGGGCGCGAGGGCGTCAAGGGGATAGGGCAAAGCGGGCAAAGTGTGTTCCATGAGTTCCTCAAAGAGTTGGAGATGAAAAGTTCATTTTAGAAAGTTTCAGGATGGGGAGACCCTCTGGACCTCCAAATGGGCTTTTCCATCCTGGAAATGGGCGGTCAAAGCCTGTTTGGCCTTGAGTTGATGGACAGAGGTCACCACCCGCCCTTGATCGTCCGACATCCGCACAAACCCCCTTTGAAGCACCTGGTCTGGGTGCACAGAGGCCAGGCGCGTCGCCAGCCCCCCCAACACCAAACGAGCCCGATCCAAGCGGACCGGCAAAACGCCATCCCTGCGAAAAGCCAAATGCCCCACACGCGATGAGTGACGCTGGGTCAGCAAGACCGCAGCTTGGCGCAGGCGCAAGCTCACTTGATCCAGGCGAGCGCCCATGGCTTTCAATCGAAACTGGGGTTGGCGCATGCTCATCTGGCAGTCATCGAGTTGCTGGTGGGCTGAGTCCAGGGCGCGCGTGATGCACTGACTCAACTCATCGGTCAGTTGACTGAGTTCGACCAGGCAATCCTGGCGGGACCTGGCACAGGCCTGGGCAGCAGCAGTGGGTGTGGCTGCACGCAGATCACACACAAAGTCGGTCAGGGTGAAATCGGTTTCATGCCCAACGCCACTGATGGTGGGCCAAGGCGCCTGAGCCAAGTAGCGCACCACCCGCTCATCGTTGAAGGCCCACAAGTCCTCCAGCGCCCCCCCGCCCCGCACCAACAACACCACGTCCACATCGGGGATGGACTTCAAACGCTCCAAGGCCTGAATGATCAGGGGCGGTGCTGAATCGCCCTGCACCAGCGTGGGCGACAAACAAACGGGAATGTGCGGCGCTCGGCGCTTGAGGGTGGTGAGCACGTCATGCAGAGCTGCGCCATCGGCAGAGGTGACCAGGCCGATCTTTCTTGGATAAAGGGGAATGGCACGCTTGTTGGCTTCGTCGAACAAGCCCTCGGACTGCAAACGCGATTTGAGTTGCAAAAACCGCTCGTACAAGTCGCCAGCACCCGCCAATGCGATGGACTCCACAATGATCTGAACATCCCCTCTTGGGGCATACACCGAGAGGCGGCCACTCACCACCACCTTGGCGCCTTCCCTGAGCGGCTGCTGAAGCAACCGGGCTTGCTGCCTGAACATGGCGCATTTGAGTTGGCCCGATTCATCCTTGAGCGTGAAATACACATGACCACTGGACGCCTGCGTGAAGTGAGAGACCTCACCAGAGACGCGCAGGGATGAGAAGCGGCTTTCCAGGGCATCGCCAATGGCCAAACACAAGGCACCAACCGGCCACACGGAAGGGCGCGCATCGTTTGCAAGGTTCCTGGTCATGGAGCTGGTCATGGTTTGATCTTAATGGCCGCACAGTTTTACCCGTAGGTAAACACGCTGCTCAAACATTCATCGATTCAACTCCAACCCGCATCAATCCATGGGGATTTGAGGTGATTCAAAACATACTCACAAAGTTGTCCACAAGTGCTGTGAACAGCGCATGAGACATAATGTTTACAGGAGGATCTCATCTTGGTTTCCATCGTTGAAGCAGCGGGTTGGCCCATTTGGCCTTTGATTTTTTGTTCCATCCTGGCCTTGGCCCTGATCGGCGAGCGCTTTTACATGCTGCAGGCGGACAAAGTTGCCCCACGCGATTTGCTCGAGGATGTGATGGATGCCGTGGTGGATCGCATCCCCAGCTCAGCCAGTATTGATGAACTGGCCTCAGGCTCGGCATTGGGTGAACTCCTCGCGCAGGTGTTGAGGCTTTACCAAGCCAATCCCCAGCAAGATGCCGCTACCCTGCGCTCCAGCCTGGAGTCACACGGCCGGGAAGTGGCACACCGCCTCGAGCGCTATCTGCCTTCAATTGGAACGATTGCTTCGGCTTCTCCCCTGCTGGGTTTGCTGGGCACTGTGATTGGGATGATTGAAATTTTTGGCTCTCAATCGCCTGGCAACGCCAATCCGGCCGAGTTGGCCCATGGCATCTCGGTGGCGCTCTACAACACGGCATTCGGCCTCATCGTGGCCATTCCCACCTTGGCGTTTTGGCGGCACTTCCGTCACACCGTGGACGAATATGTGGTTCAGCTTGAATCCCAGTCCGACGCCCTCATCAAGCACCTGTGCCAAAAGCAACCCAAGGTGTGACCATGCGGTTCAAGCGCACCCAGCATTCAGAGCCTGAAATCAATCTCATTCCCTTCATCGACATCTTGTTGGTGGTGGTGATTTTTTTGATGCTCTCCACCACCTACAGCCAGCCCACGCAAATCAAGATCAACCTGCCGGTTGCAGACACCCAAACCCAAAACCAGACCAATAACCAGATCGTGATTCAAGTCACGCCCGAGGGGGGCTATGTGGTCCAAGGTGCGCGGCTGGGATCGGTGGACATCCAACTCCTCAAGCAAGCCATTTCATCGGTGGCGACCAGCATGAAAGATCCAGGCGTGATCATTCAGGCCGATGCACTGGCCACGCACCAGTCTGTGGTTCGGGTCATGGATGCCGCTCAGCAATTGGGCTTGGCACGCATGATCATTTCCACCCAGCGCGTGGGTGCGCGATAAGCAGCATGCGCTCACCAGACGCCTGGTTTGGCATTTGGCAACAACGTCGCTGGATCAACTGGCTGCTCTTACCGCTCAGCGGCCTGGCCAGAACATGGTGGTGGTTTCGCCGCCTCGTCATTCAGCCCCAAGAGGTCCCAGCTGCCGTGGTCGTGGTGGGCAACCTCTGGCCGGGCGGCACCGGCAAGACCCCCATCGTCATGGCATTGGTCAAAGGCTTGCAATCACAAGGCTTCAAGGTGGGTGTGCTTTCCCGAGGTCACGGTCGCACCAGCGATGCAACCGCACTCATCCGGCCCAACTCTTTGGCCAGCGAGGTCGGTGACGAGCCCTTGCTGATTCACAGGAACAGCCGGGCACCCGTTGCGGTCGGACGCTCGCGCGTGGCGGCAGCCCAACTGTTGCTCCGGCATCACCCCGAGGTGCAGGTGCTCATCTGCGACGACGGACTGCAACACCTGCAACTTGCCCACGACTTGGCCCTGGTGGTCATGGACGAGCGCGGCCTGGGCAATGGCTGGATGCTGCCTGCGGGACCTTTGCGGGAACCTTGGCCCCGTGCCCCAAGAGCCAGATGCCAGGAATGGATCCTCTCCCATGGCGCGCACCCGAGTGAACCCGCTGTGGAAGTCCAACGCAAACTGGCGCAAGTCGCCATCAACGGCGATGGCGAACTCATGACCATGGCACAGTTGGCCAGCCAGCCACTTGCTGCGGTCTGTGGCATTGCCAAGCCCCAAGCCTTTTTCAGCGCCCTGGAACTCGCCGGCTGCGAGTTGATGCACACCGAGGCCTATCCTGATCACCATGACTTTGCCGATTGGGTGCCCACCCAATGGCCCGCTTCACAGTGGGTCTGCACCGAAAAAGATGCGGTGAAGATCTGGCAAAGCCATCCCCAGGTGTGGGCCGTGCCGTTGGTGTGCGAACTCCCGGCGGACTTTTGGCCGGGGTTCATTGCGGCCATCGAGTCCCGTTTAAGATCCTTGCATGGATCAAAAAATGCTTGAATTGCTGGTGTGTCCTGTGACCAAGGGACCGCTGGAATATCGCCCCGAACAGCAAGAGCTCATCTCGCGCAGCGCCCGCTTGGCCTATCCCATCCGTGATGGCATTCCCATCATGCTTGAAGAAGAAGCGCGCCCCCTTCAGCAAGAGGAATGGGAGAGGCCATGAGCCCAGCGTTCTCGGTGGTCATCCCCGCGCGGATGGCTTCCATCCGCCTGCCCAACAAACCCCTGGTGGACATCGCAGGTTTGCCCATGGTGGTGCGCGTGGCCCAACGCGCCGCGCAGTCGGGCGCTCAGCACGTGGTGGTGGCCACGGATGACGAGCGCATCCTGGTGGCCTGCGAGCGCTGCGGCGTGCGAGCGCTCATGACCGACGCCCACCATCCCAGCGGCACAGACCGCATTGCCCAGGCTGCTCGGCTGCTGGGTCTGCCCGGCGACGCGGTGATCGTCAACGTGCAAGGCGATGAACCCCTGATCGATCCTGAACACATCCGCAGCGTGGCGCAGTGCCTAAGCACCGATCCGAGTTGCAACATGGCCACCTTGGCCCACCCCATTCATGCCCATGAGGATTTCATCAACCCCAACATCGTCAAGGTGGTGGTGAATGCCTTGGGCCACGCCCTTTACTTCAGTCGTGCACCCATCCCTTGGTGGCGCGATGCGCCCAGTCAGGCCCCCGGTTTCAAGCCAGGCCAGGCCTTGCGCCACGTGGGGCTGTACGCCTACCGTGCCGGTTTTTTGCAAACCTACGCACACTGGCCTGCCAGCCCGGTCGAGGGCATCGAAGCCTTGGAACAGTTGCGCGTGCTGGACCAAGGCCACCGCATTGCCGTCCATGTTGCTGCAACCAGCAGCGGCATTGGTGTGGACACCCCGCAAGACCTCGAGCGGGTCAGAGAGACCTTTACCCAACGCCCGTCAGCCTGAGTTGGGCGTGAATGCTATGCTTGAACGCAAGTTCGCTCTCCTCTGATCTGATCAGGCCATTGTTAAAGGACCGCCATGAAACTCATTCTCCTTGGTGCACCCGGAGCCGGTAAGGGTACGCAAGCCAGCTTCATTTGTGAACGATTTGGCATTCCTCAGATTTCTACGGGTGACATGCTTCGTGCGGCAGTGAAGGCAGGCACTCCTTTGGGTCTGGAAGCCAAAAAAGTCATGGACTCGGGCGGCTTGGTGAGCGATGACATCATCATTGGCCTGGTCAAGGAACGCATCACGCAAAGTGACTGCGCCAAGGGATTCTTGTTCGACGGCTTTCCCCGCACCATTCCCCAAGCCGATGCGATGAAGGCCGCGGGCGTGAAGCTGGACTTTGTGCTGGAAATCGATGTCCCCTTTGATGCCATCATCGAACGCATGAGTGGCCGCCGTGTTCATGTGGCCAGTGGCCGCACCTACCACGTCAAATTCAATCCGCCCAAGGTCGAAGGCAAGGACGATGCCACGGGCGAACCCCTCATCCAGCGCGATGACGACAAAGAAGCCACCGTCCGCAAGCGGCTCGATGTCTACGATGCCCAAACCCGCCCCCTGGTCGACTACTACTCCAACTGGGCCAAGCAAGAACCCAAATCCGCCCCCCAGTACCGCAAGATTGCAGGCCTGGGTTCAGTGGATGACATCAAGAACAGGGCGTTTGAGGCACTCACCTCCTGACATCGACCTCCTGCGCCAGGCAGGTCATTTGCAGCGCCAGCCGGGTCTTCACCGCATTGAGGTGGTCGGAGTAAAACCAGCCCGCATGCTGTGACGAAGGCCAAACGGTAGAGAACGCACATCGGCTGGAGATGGCCACTTGGACGCCCTCCTCAGCCAGCTTGCTCAGCGCCACCTGCCATGCTTCATTGAAGGTGCCGTGACCCGTGGCGGCCAACACCACCCCCTTGAGCGGTGTGCCCGGTTGATGGGCCAGGACCTCAGGCGCTAGCCACCATGGTTGGGCTTGTGCATGGTGCATGAACACCTCCACCCTGGGCCAATCCGGCTGCGCGAGCGCATCCTCAAGCCGGGGTCTGCGCCACATCGACCTGAGCGTTTTGGGCTTGTCGCCCAGGATCCAGCTCTGGTTGTGTCGAATCGCCAGGGGTGCACAGTCTCCACTGGTGAACGCGCTCAGGCGATCCGCATGGGACTTGGTGAGCCATTCGGGATGCAGGATGTGCCCGCCAAACGCCACACTCACACCCTGCGCATGGCCACTGTCGAGCCAGTCCAAGGCCAGGCGCAGGTTGTCTGGACCATCGGTGTTGGGCGCGTTGCTGGGCAACATGGCGCCAGTGAGCACCACGGGACAGCCCTGGGGCAATAGCCAGTGCAGCAAAAAGGCCGTTTCTTCCAGCGTGTCGCTGCCATGGGTCAGCACCACCCCAGCGACATCAGCCTGGTCACGCCAATGCTGGCAACGCCGCAACACCGTTCGCCACAACGCATCGTTCATGTCTTTGCTGTCGACCTGAGCAACCTGATCCACCACCACCTGGCCTGACATCGCCAGCCCCCATTGGGCCAACAAGTCCGCTGCCCCCACCTGGGCTGCCTGGTAATTCGACGCGACGCTGACATCGGCGGCCAGGCCGGCAATCGTGCCGCCCGTGGCCAGGACAACCCATTTTTTTGAAGATGAAGCGGTCATGGCTTGCAATTTTGAAAAAACTGGTTAAAAATACAGGTACTGGATGCAAAAACAGTTTTGTATCCCACCCCCAAGGAGGCCGACATGATTGCAGTCCAACTCACCGAGCGACAACAAGAAATCCTCGAACTCATTCAGCAAAGCATCGCACAAACCGGCGCCCCCCCCACGCGAGCCGAGATTGCCCAGCGCCTGGGCTTTCGATCCGCCAATGCCGCCGAAGACCACCTTCAGGCCCTGGCTCGCAAAGGGGTCATCGAACTCAAAAGCGGCACCTCCAGGGGCATTCGCCTCACCCCCCAGGCGCACAACCACCTCAAATCCGCCACTGCCAGCGAAGCCTCTCTGGCCGACCAGATTGGCCTGCCCCTGGTTGGCCGAGTGGCGGCGGGTTCGCCCCTGCTGGCTCAAGAACACATCGATCAAACTTTTTTTGTGCAGAGCTCACTCTTTGAGCGCAAGCCCGATTACCTGCTCAAGGTCCGGGGCATGTCCATGCGCGATGTGGGCATCCTAGACGGTGACCTGCTGGCCGTTCAAACCACCCAGTCTGCCCGCAATGGGCAAATCGTGGTGGCTCGCCTGGGCGATGAGGTGACCGTCAAGCGCTTCTTCAAAAAGACAGATGTCATCGAATTGCACCCCGAAAACCCCGATTACGACACCATCCTGGTTCATCCTGGCGAGCCCTTCGAGGTCGAAGGTCTGGCCGTTGGTTTGATTCGCAACACCCCTTTTCTGTGAGCCCAACATGAACATCATTCACCTGCCCACTGCCCACAACGCCAATGCGCAAGCCGCTCGCAAGGCCCTTCGTGTTTCCAGGGTGACAGACCAAAGCGCCCCCCGGCAAAGCGCCGGGCTCATGGTGATCTCGGGCCGCATGTCCGATGTCTGCGCCGAGCTAGATCGCCTTGTCATGCAAGAACAAATGCGCGAAATGCGCTGCAAAGCCGCCTGATCTCAGCGGGGCTTGCCCCCCCCTTTTTGCGGGCTCAATGGGCATGGCGTGTCCTTCATAATGAGGACATGAAACCTCAATTCAACGCCATCGCCGTGGTTGGAACCGGCGCAATGGGGCAAGGCATCGCCCAAATCGCAGCTCAGGCCGGCAGCACCGTCTGGCTTTTTGATGTGGCACCCGGCGCCAGTGAAAAGGCGCAAAACGCCTTGTTCGACCAGTGGGACAAGCTGGCCAGCAAAGGCAAGCTCAGTGCCGATGCCGTCAGTGGCCATCGCTCGCGCATCCGCATCGCCAAAGAACTGGGTGATCTGAGCGAATGCCAATTGATCATCGAAGCCATTGTGGAACGGCTGGACATCAAGCAAGCGCTGTTCACCGATCTGGAGGCCATCGTCGCGCCAGAGACGGTGTTGGCCAGCAACACCTCCTCCTTGTCCATCACGGCCATCGCCGCCCCTTTGAAGCACCCCGAGCGACTGGCTGGCTACCATTTTTTCAACCCGGTGCCCCTGATGAAGGTGGTGGAAGTGATTGCAGGTCTGAAGACCTCCCCAGCGGTATGCGATCGCCTGCGGGCTTACGCCAGCGACATGGGGCATACGGCAGTCACCGCCAAAGACACACCAGGATTCATCGTCAACCATGCAGGCCGCGCCTATGGCACCGAGTCGCTGCGCATCGTGGGCGAAAACGTCACCGACTTCGCAACGGTGGACCGCATCCTCAAAGACCAAATGGGTTTTCGCCTGGGTCCCTTTGAACTGTTTGACCTCACGGCATTGGATGTGTCCCATCCCGTGATGGAATCCATCTACCACCAATACTACGAAGAAGCCCGCTACCGCCCCAGTGTGATCACGGCACAACGGCTCGCTGGCCGTCAATTGGGACGCAAAACAGGCCTGGGCTTTTATGCCTACGTGGATGGCAAGGCACACATCGAAGCCGAAGCACCCGCCCCCCAAGTTACCGACATGCCGCCGGTTTGGGTGTCTTCGCGCGCTGCACGCCGTGCCGAGCTCTACCAGTTGCTCAAAGACCTGGGCGCACACATTGAAACCGGTGCCAGTCCTTCCAGCCAAGCCTTGTGCGTGGTGGCACCCTTGGGATTTGATGTGACCACCGTCGCGGTGGTTGAACGTCTGGACCCCAGCCGCACGGTGGGCATTGACCTGCTGGTGCCCGATTCGGCCACCAAGCGCCGTGTGCTGGCGACCAATCCAGCCACGCGCCCCGACATGCGCGATGCCGCCCACGCCCTGTTCGCACGCGACGGCAAAGCGGTGAGCGTGATCAAGGACAGCGGTGGCTTTGTGACTCAGCGGGTCGTGGCCCACATCGTCAACATCGCCAGCGACATTTGCCAGCAAGCCATCTGCACCCCGCACGATCTGGAGCTAGCTGTGACCCTGGGCTTGGGCTATCCCATGGGTCCCTTGGCCATGGGCAACCAGCTGGGGCCAGACAACATGCTGGAGGTCTTGTTCAACCTGCAAACGGTCTATGGCGATCCACGCTATCGCCCCAGCCCCTGGCTCAGGCGTCGCGGTGCCATTGGTTTGAGCCTGTTGCACGTGGAGGAGACCTGACCCCATGACTGCACAAATCAAAAGCCACACCCATGGGCAGACCTTGGTCCTGACCCTCTCCAACCCGGAATACCGCAACGCCCTGGGGCCAGAGATGTACATCGCCGGCATCGAAGCCCTGAACGCGGCCGAGTCCAACCCCGATGTGCGCAGCGTGGTCATCACCGGGGAGGGTGAGCACTTTTGTGCAGGCGGCAACCTCAACCGATTGTTGGCCAATCGTCAACTGGACCCGTCTCACCAAAAGCAAAGCATCGATGCGCTGCACACCTGGATGGAGGCGCTCAGCACCTACCCCAAGCCGGTGATCGCTGCGGTGGAAGGGGCAGCTGCCGGCGCTGGCTTTTCGCTCGCCCTCATGTGCGACCTCATCATGGCTGCCGAGGATGCTGTGTTTGTCATGGCCTATTCCACCGTGGGTCTCTCGCCCGATGGTGGAGCCACCTGGAATCTGCCGCGCCGCCTGCCCCGCAACCTGGCTGCCGAAATCCTGTGGCTGGGCGGCAAAGTCTCAGCCCAGCGACTGCATGAATTGGGGGTGGTCAACCAGGTCACGCCCAAGCACCAGGCGCTGGAGCAGGCGCTGGCATGGGCGGACAAGCTCAACCAGCGCGCACCCAACGCCTTGGCCAGCGTCAAGGAGTTGCTGCTCGCCAGCGACCAGGCGAGCCTTCACGAACAGTTGAAGGCGGAGCAACAGCACTTCGTGAACAACCTGTTTCACCCCAATGGGGAAATCGGCATACAAGCCTTCCTCAACAAATCCAAACCGAAGTTTCAATCCTGAACGGGACACAGCATGGACGAACCCATACTCAATCTCGAGGAGAGAGAAGCCATCAACAGCGGCCGCTGGTTTGCATCGCTCTCCCCTTCCTTGCGACACGACATCTTGCGCTGCGCCTACGTCAAGCGGCTCAAGGACGGTGAACTCATCTCCACCCGGGGTGAGGTCCCCGAGGAATGGATGGCCTGCGCCAAAGGTGCGGTGCGGGTGAGCTCAACCTCCTTGTCGGGCAAACAAATCACCTTCACGTATGTGGAGCCTGGCATCTGGTTTGGCGACATTGCCCTCATCGATGGCGACAGCCGCACCCACGACACCTATGCGCATGGCGACACCACCATCTTGTGCGTGGCCAGGAACGACTTTCACAAAATCCTGTCCCAGCACGTGGAGTTCTATCAGGCCATGCTGCGGCTTCAGGCACGACGGATCCGATTGCTCTTTGGCTTGGTGGAAGACCTCAATACCCTGCCCCTGCGATCCCGCCTGGCCAAGCAACTGCTGCACCTCGCGCGCAGCTATGGGGTGCCCTGCCTCAACAACTCGCAGGAGATTCGAATCGGCTTGCACCTGGCACAAGAAGAATTGGCGCAACTGCTGGGAGCCTCACGCCAGCGCGTCAATCAGGAACTCAAGGCCATGGAACGCGAAGAGGCCATTCGCATTGAACCCGGTGGCCTGGTGGTGCGCCACCGCGACCTCCTCATGCGCATCAGCGAACACGAACTTTGAATCATGAGCAACGAATCCACCTACGAGGGCACCCGCCCTGTCAGTGAAGCCCACCGCTTCAACGAAGCAGCCTTGCTCGACTGGATGCATGGCCACATTCCCGGACTCCAGGGCGAGCTCAAGGTCGACATGTTCAAAGGGGGGCAATCCAACCCCACCTACAAACTCACCGTGGGCAAGCAAAGCTTTGTGATGCGCGCCAAACCCGGACCTGTGGCCAAGCTCCTGCCCTCGGCTCACGCCATCGAGCGTGAATTCAAGGTCATGAAAGCCTTGGCCGACACCGATGTGCCCGTGGCGCGCATGCACGCCCTGTGCGAGGACGAATCGGTGATTGGCCGCGCCTTTTTCATCATGGATTTCGTCCAGGGCCGGGTCTTGTGGGAGCAATCCCTGCCCGGCATGTCACCCCGGCAACGGGGCGAGATCTATGACGAAATGAACCGTGTGATCAGTGCCCTGCATTGCGTCAAACCCGACGCGGTGGGTCTGTCCGACTTTGGCCGACCCGGCAACTACATCGAGCGGCAAATCGCTCGCTGGAGCAAGCAATACCAGGCGTCCATCACCGATCCCATACCGGCCATGGATCACCTCATGGCCTGGCTGCCCCAGCATGTGCCCGACAGCGCCCGCAGTGATCACATCAGCGTGGTGCATGGTGACTATCGCCTCGACAACATGATCTTCCATCCCACCGAACCCCGGGTGTTGGCCGTGCTGGACTGGGAGTTGTCCACTCTGGGACACCCACTGGCCGATTTCAGTTACCACTGCATGTCCTGGCACATCGAGCCCGGCACATTCCGAGGCATTGCAGGCCTGGATCTGGCGCAATTGGGCATCCCCCTTGAATCCGACTACATCCGGCGTTACTGCGAGCGCACGCAATTGACCACAGCTGACGCATTGGTGAATGACTGGAACTTCTATCTCGCGTACAACCTCTTCCGAATGGCCGCCATCCTGCAAGGGATCGCCAAGCGGATTGAGGAGGGCACGGCCTCCAGTGATCAAGCCCGTCGATCCGCTGCAGGTGCTAGACCCATGGCCGAGTTGGCCTGGAAGCTGGCCAATGCAACCCAGTAACAAGGAATCACCATGAACTTCGACTACAGCGACAAAGTCAAATCCCTACAAAAAGAGCTGACGGGCTTCATGGATGCCCACATCTATCCCAACGAAGGCCGCTTCTTTGCCGAGATCGAGGCCAACCGCAGCAAGGGCAACGCCTGGGTGCCCACACAAATCGTGGAAGAACTCAAGGTCAAGGCGCACAAGGCTGGCCTTTGGAATTTCTTCCTGCCCAAAAGCCACCGCGCGCCGCAAGGGCTGTCCAACCTGGAGTACGCACCGCTTTGCGAAATCATGGGTCGCGTGCCGTTTGCAGCAGAAGTCTTCAACTGCTCTGCCCCCGACACCGGCAACATGGAAACGCTGGAGCGTTACGCCAGCGAGGCCATCAAGGACGAGTGGCTCGAACCCTTGCTGGCCGGCAAAATCCGGTCTGCCTTTTTGATGACCGAGCCCGAAGTCGCTTCATCGGACGCGACCAACATCCAGTGCCGCATCGAGCGCCAAGGCGACCATTACGTCATCAACGGGCGCAAATGGTGGAGCTCTGGCGCGGGTGACCCGCGTTGCGCCATCTACATCGTGATGGGCAAGACCGATCCCGAAGCGCCCCGCCACTCGCAACAAAGCATGATCGTGGTGCCTGCCAACACCCCTGGCATCACCGTCAAGCGCGCATTGAGCGTGTTTGGCTATGACGACGCACCGCACGGGCACATGGAAGTCGAGCTCAAGAACGTCAAAGTGCCTGTCTCCAACATCCTCTTGGGTGAGGGTCGTGGTTTTGAAATCGCTCAAGGGCGCCTTGGCCCCGGTCGCATCCACCATTGCATGCGAAGCATCGGCAGCGCCGAGCGGGCATTGGAGCTCATGTGTCACCGACTCAATAGCCGGGTGGCATTTGGCAAGCCCATCTCCGCTCAGGGCGTGTGGCATGAACGCATTGCCGATGCGCGCATCATGATCGAACAAGCCCGACTGCTCACCCTCAAGGCCGCCTACATGATGGACACCGTGGGCAACAAACACGCCAAGACCGAAATCGCCATGATCAAAGTGGTGGCCCCCAACATCGCAGGGCAAATCATCGATATGGCCATCCAGGCGCACGGGGCAGCTGGTTTGAGCGGGGACACCCCACTGGCTTATGCCTATGCCCACCAGCGCACGCTGCGCTTTGCCGACGGTCCCGATGAAGTGCACCGCAACGCCATTGCCAAGCTGGAATTGGCCAAGCACGCCCTCATCAAGGGTGAAATTGAAATGCCCGTCACGCGCGGCTTTTGATCAAGGGGTTGGACATGATCGATGTGTATTCCTGGGCAACGCCCAACGGGCACAAGGTCCACATCATGCTCGAGGAGTGTGGACAAGTCCTGGGGCGGGATTGGCAAGCCCATGCCATCAACATTGGCCAGGGCGATCAGTTCAAGCCCGAGTTTTTGGCCATCAGCCCCAACAACAAGATCCCCGCCCTCGTCGACCCCCACGGCCCCGACGGCAAACCGATTTCCTTGTTTGAATCAGGGGCCATCCTGGTCTACCTGGCTTCCAAGTTTGGCCGCTTCATGCCCCGCTCAGACCGTGACAAGTACGAGGTGTTGCAATGGCTGATGTTCCAGATGGGCGGTGTGGGTCCCATGCTGGGCCAGGCGCATCACTTTCGCATTTACGCCCCGGAAAAAATTGAATACGCCTACAACCGCTACACCAACGAGGCCAAGCGCCTTTACGGGGTGATGGACAAGCAGGTTGCCAAACACGGTTACATCGCCGGCAAGACCTACACCATTGCCGACATCGCCATCTTCCCTTGGTTGCGCAGTTGGCAAAACCAGGGCATAGACTGGGCTGACTACCCTCACCTCAAGCGCTGGTTTGACACCATTGCGGCACGCCCCGCCGTGCAGCGCGGCGTGGAAGTCCTGACCCATTTGCGCAAGCCCTTGCAAGACGACAAAGCCAAGGACATCCTCTTTGGCCAAAGTCAATACCAGAAGCGCTGAGTCGCCCCGTCCCTAGCCTGGACCTTGATCAGGTCTTGATCTTCAAAATGGCATTGGGTTTGCCAGCAGGCTCTGCGGTGCAAGTGCCGTTGCTCACATACAAATAGCCATCGCGAAAGGCCATGCCTGCTGCGCCACACAGCCCAGCACCCACACCCACGAGTTCGCTGGCGGCAGGCACGCCCGAGGGGTTGGCAATCTTGACCAGGGTGCCGTTGTTGCCATTGGCATCCCCTTTGTTGATCACATACAGGTTGCCACTGGCATCCAGTGCCATCGCATTGGGTAGAGGCAGGTTGACCGTGCCAAGGCTGAGTGGGGCTGAAAGGGTGCCTGTCGAGATGCGATAGCGCTTGATGGAACCAGGCGAGCCCTGCAAGGAAATGTAGATGTCGTCGTTGCCGTCGTAGACCACCCCCACTGGTGTGCCGCCCAGGGCGATGGTGGCGGCGTTGTTCCATGCGGGAACATCGCGGGTGACGAGTTGGGCGTTGGAGGTGTCGGCCACATAGACTTTGCTGGCCGTGAAGGCAATGCCGTAGCCATTCACCGTGATCTTCAGGGGGTTGGACATTTGGGTGGCCAAACCAATGCCGGTTCCTGCATTGAAGGTCGCCGCAGCAAACAAGGTGGTGTTGGGGTCAGCACCGCCCGCACTGTAAAAAGCCAGCCCCAATGGGCTGGTCAGGGTTGAAAACACGCTGCCCTGACCGTCGGCATCGATGCGCAAGATTTCATTGCGGGTTTGATTGGCCACATACAAATCGCTGCCCGAGGGCAAAAAGGCCATGTGCTTGGGTCCGCTGATGGTGACTCCGGTCACCACAAACTCCGTCACCGTCCCTGCCGGTACCGCAGACGATTGAGTCGAGCCGGAGGAGGAAGACCCCCCACCGCCGCCGCAACCCAGCAATGCGACGCAACAACAGACCCACACAAATCGGACCACCAAAGCTTGCATGCAATTAATGTAGATCATTCCGTTTGGCAGGCGCATCGGTCCATAATCGACCCTGTGCGCAGGAATTCAAGGGTCTGACCACCATGTTCAAGCTGTCTTTGTCGATTTTGTTGGCGTCCGTCATGGTGTTGTCCGCCTGCTCGGACGACAACCCCACCTCCCCCAATTACAAGCCCTATCCAGGCAAGTCGGCCAAAGAAGCGCCCAAAGGCACCGAGGCCGAAGCGCCCACATCGAGCAAGGTGGCGCAAAGTCTGCAAGCCCTCAAAGACGACATGGGCAGCGATGCCGACCCAGTCAAGGTGGCCAAGGCCTTGAAGGCCCGCCCGCCCAACTCCGGTCCCGAGCCCATGCTGATGCTCGACAAGAACAAAACCCCACTCGTTCCTGTGCTCCACAACACCATCAAGCTCAATTACTACGAATGCGATGGCGTGGTCGCCCCCTGGTTCCGGGAGTTGGTGGTGGCCGAAATGAATTACTTCTCCGCCCTCATGAACCTGCCCCTGGTCGATGGCAAAAACTGTGTGGTGAGCATTGGCACCACCAGCGGATTGACGCCGGGTCGGATCAGCATCGATCTGCATGAAACCCCCGAGCGCCTCAAGGACTGTCTGAGTGCCAAGCTGTGCGGGCAGTTTCGTTCCATGAGCTTGATCGAAAAAGGCACCACGCTCTACCGTTCTTATTTTTTGTCTGACATGGGGCGCAAGATGATCAGTCGCCAGTGCGTGAACCATGAAGGCAAATGGTTCAAGGACAAAAACTGTTACGACGTGGATCCCCCCCCACTCCCGAAAAGCTGAACGGATTCAACCCGTCCTGGTTGCAAACCACGATCCTGGCGAGGCAACTGGGTCGGTTTGGCTGCTCACACTGAACGCTTTCTCCGGGTCCAGGACCTGGGCTTGAAAATTAAAATGCCTCGATTGGGACAGATCCTTGCCTTTGGGCCTCAAGTCTGCCCCACCGGATCCGACTCAAAGGCGTCATGAAGCAATTTCTCATCCATTGGCTCTACCGCCTGGCTTTGATCGGCCTGCTGGGCCTGGCTTTGTCTGCCGCTTCGCCAGTGGCCTGGGCCAGCTCCGAGGAGCATGGCAAGGAAGATACCCCCAAGGCAGCGGCCAAGGAAGAGGGCGGCAAGTCCACTGTGGTCCAAGTGCCCAAGCGCACCTTTGAAGGGCAGGAGCCCCTGTTCTACCTGAATTCTGATCGCCGCCCTTTTGTCGAACCCCTGCGCAAAAGTGGTGAAGAGAGCTATTACATCTGTCGAGGTACGGTGGGCTACTGGTTCCGTGAACTGGTGGCACAAGAGGCCAGCATGCTGGCTCAGCGCAATGGTTTTGAAACGGTCAAGTCCGACTTGTGTGCCCTGCGCCTGATCGAGACACGCACCGGTAAAAAGCGCCCCATCATCTCGGTGGAGTTCTATCTGAGCAGCGAGCACATGCAAGCCTGCATCTTGGGCGAAATCTGCCCCAATGCACGCTCGGCCATCATGTTCGTCAAGGACAAGGCGCTCTATCGCAGCTATTTGATTGGGGACAGCAAGCTCGGTCAGGTCAAGGAATATTGCCTGGACAACCGCAGCAACATCCTCGCCAATGAGCCTTGCTGGAAGTATTTCGCCAACCTGGACCAGGACAAGGCCAAAGCCAAGGACGAATCCAAGTCAGCCCAGCAAGAAGCCAAAAAAGCAGAAGAAGAGGCCAAACAAGCGGCGAAAGAGGCGGAAGATGCCACACGCAAAGCCCGCACAGCCCGACGTGAAGCCCGTGAAAAAGGCCAGCCCCGGGACGTTCCCAGCGCCGCACCGGCCCATTGAGGGACAGGGACCAACCAGAGGATGGCCTGTCCGGAGGGAATCGAACCCCCGACCCGCAGCTTAGAAGGCTGCTGCTCTATCCAACTGAGCTACGGACAGACGGGAAAGTGAAACCTTCGGTTTGAATGAATCCAAGGTAAATGGTCGGGGCGACATGATTCGAACATGCGACCCTCTGCTCCCAAAGCAGATGCGCTACCAGACTGCGCTACGCCCCGAACCTCTGCATTCTATCCACACACCCTCGCAAGCCTTGGCTTGGACAAAGCCCAGACCTGGACCGAGGGTAAGCACCAGTGCAATATAGTTCCTTCGCTGGCGATACTTTCGGCACTTTAATTCATGCCCCTCCCATGGAACTCAGCCTTACCGACCACCAGGTTTCGCCTCCCCTGGTCACCATTCCCAGGCTCTACAACGCAGCACACGATTTGATCGCTCGCCATGCCCAACGGCGTGACAAGGTGGCCTTTGCGCAAGACGTGGACGGACCCAGCCTCACATTTGGTCAACTCGAGGACCGGGTCCAACGCTTTGCCAGCGCCTTGCTCAAAGCCGGATTGCGCGCTGAGGACCGGGTGATGCTGTGCATGCACGACACCCTGAATTGGCCGGTAGCCTATCTGGGTTGCATTTATGCGGGCGTGATCCCGATTGCCACCAACACCTTGCTGACCCCCAAGGACTACCAGTACATGCTCGAGGATTCGCGCGCTGTGGGCTTGCTGGTCTCATCAGCCCTGTGGCCACAGTTCAAGGACATCGTGCCTTCCAGCGTACGCACCTGCTGGGTGGATGGCGATGACGTTGCCCCTCACCCTCGAATGGACGACCTGGTGTCATCGAGCGAGCCCCTGAAACAGCCCCATGCATCGGTGAGCGACGAAGCCTGCTTTTGGCTTTACTCCAGTGGATCAACCGGCGCGCCCAAGGGCACGGTGCACCTGCACAGTCACTTGATTCAAACCGCTGAGTTGTATGGCCGAGGCGTTCTGGGCATCCAGGAGCAGGATGTGGTGTTCTCGGCGGCCAAATTGTTTTTTGCCTATGGCTTGGGCAATGCCCTGAGTTTTCCGCTGTGCGTGGGTGCGACCACCATTTTGCTGTCACGCCGCCCCACACCCGAGGATGTCTTTGCCATCCTCAAGACCCGTCAGCCCAGCATTTTTTATGGGGTACCCACGCTCTTTGCCGGCATGCTGGCCCATCCCCTTTTGCCCAAGGCCAGCGAATTGAACCTGCGTGTGTCCACCAGTGCGGGCGAGGCCTTGCCTTCAGACATCGGCCAGCGCTGGCAGGCGCACTTTGGCACAGACATCCTCGATGGCATTGGTTCGACCGAGATGCTGCACATCTTTTTGTCCAACCAGCATGGCCATGTGCGCTATGGCACCACTGGCAAGCCCGTTCCCGGTTATGAATTGAGGCTGGTGGACGACCATGGCGCGCCAGTGCCCACGGGGGAGCTGGGAGAGTTGCAAATCAAAGGTCCCTCTTCGGCCTTGATGTACTGGAACAACCGCGCCAAAACCAAACACACTTTTGCAGGCGAATGGACACGAAGTGGCGACAAATACAGCGTGGATGAACAGGGCTACTACACCTATGGCGGGCGCAGCGACGACATGCTCAAGGTGGGCGGCATTTACGTCTCCCCCTTCGAAGTGGAGGCCACACTCATGACGCACCCCGCAGTGCTGGAGGCGGCGGTGGTGGGTCACGCCGATGAGGCCGACCTCATCAAGCCCAAGGCCTTCGTGGTGCTCAAGCCTGGACAACAGGCGAGCGAGGAGGAGCTCAAGGCGCATGTCAAATCACGCCTGGCACCCTACAAATACCCTCGCTGGATTGAATTGGTCAAGGATTTGCCCAAAACCGCCACTGGAAAAATCCAGCGCTTCAAATTGCGCTGACTAGGGTCATTCCTTAGGCGACTGGCCAGACTCACCTGCCCATAATCCCCCACGAATTCTTAAGGAGCCAACATGTCTTCACGCCGTCAACTTTTGAAGCAAACCGCCGCCGTCGTTGGGGCCGCTTCTGCGGGCCTCTTGTTGCCAGAAATTGCTCGCGCACAGAGCAACAAAATCCGCATCGGCTTCATGCTGCCCTACACGGGCACCTTTGCTCAGCTGGGCATCGGCATTGACAACGCGTTTCGCATGGCCATCGACGAACAAGGCGGCAAGCTGGGTGGCCGCGAGATCGAGTGGTTCAAGCTCGACGATGAATCCAACCCCGCCAAGGGCGTTGAAAACGCTCAGCGCATGGTCCAGCGCGACAAGGTCGATGTGCTGGTGGGCACGGTCCACTCTGGCGTGCAAATGGGCATTCACCGGGTCGTTCGCAACACCAACGTGATCAACCTCATCCCCAACGCCGGTGTGCATGCCGCCACCCGCGAGCTGTGCGCTTCCAACGTCTTTCGCACCTCATTCAGCAACTCTCAACCCACCTTGGCCCTGGGCAAGCCCATGGTGCAGCGCGGCCACAAGAAGGCCGTGTGGATCACCTGGAACTATGCTGCGGGCGAAGAGGCCTTCGAAGGCTTCAAGCAAAGCTACGAAGCCGCTGGCGGCACCATCATCAAGACCCTGGGATTGCCCTTCCCGCAAGTTGAATTCCAAGCCTTGCTGACTGAAATCGCCGCGCTCAAACCCGATGCCGTGGCCTGCTTTTTTGCAGGTGGCGGCGCAGCCAAGTTCATTCAGGACTACGCGGCTGCAGGCCTCAAGGGCAAGATCCCTCTGTATGGCTCAGGCTTCCTCACCGAAGGTGTCATCGAGGCGGCGGGGGCTGCGGCCGAAGGGGTCGTCTCCACCCTGCACTACTCCGATTCGCTCGACACCCAGCGCAACAAGGATTTCCGCCTGGCCTACGCCAAGACCTTCAAGCTCCAACCCGATGTCTACACGGTGCAGGGCTATGACACGGCCTTGTTGCTCATTGCAGGCGCCAATGCCGTCAAAGGCGACTTCAACAACCGCAAGGTGTTGTACGAAGCCATGGAAAACGCCAAGATCAACAGCCCCCGAGGCGCTTGGACCATGAGCAAGTCGCACAACCCCGTGCAGGACTTTTACCTGCGCGAAGTGGTCAAGGGCGAAAACAAGGTGATTGGCGTTGCCGCCAAGGCCTTGGCCGACCCAGGGACCGGTTGCCGCATGGGTTGATGGCTTGTGGGATTTGCCGATTTCCTGATCCAGATCCTCAATAGCGTTCAGTACGGTTTACTGTTGTTCATGCTGGCCGCAGGCCTCACCCTGATCTTCGGGATCATGGGGGTGGTCAATTTGGCCCATGGCAGTTTTTACATGCTGGGCGCTTACCTTGCGTACGGGATCACCGCCAAGCTCTCCAGCTTTGGCCTCGCCCTGGCTGCGGGTGCCGTGCTGTCCTTTGCCTTTGGCTGGCTGCTTGAAAAAGGCTTGTTCCGCTTCTTCTACACACGCGACCACCTCGACCAGGTCTTGCTCACCTTTGGCCTGATTTACCTCTTTGAAGAGCTGCGCTCCATCGTCTGGGGCAACGATGTGCACGGTGTGCCCATCCCCGAGTGGCTGCGCGGCTCGATTGCCCTCACCGACACCCTGGCCTACCCCCACTACCGCCTCTTTGTGGCGGGCGTGTGCCTGCTGCTGGCTTTGGCGCTGTGGGCTTTGATCCACCGCACCCGGCTGGGCATGCACATCCGCGCGGGCTCGTTCAACCGGACCATGGCGCAAGCCCTGGGGGTGGACATCGAACGCCTCTATGCCATCGTTTTTGCCATGGGTGTGGCCTTGGCGGCCATTGCCGGCATGGTGGCCGCCCCCTTGTCCAGCGTCTACCCCAACATGGGCGGCCAGGTGCTGATCATGTGCTTTGTGGTGGTGGTGATTGGTGGCATTGGCTCCATCCGCGGTGCCTTCATCGCCGCGCTGCTGGTGGGGCTGGTGGACACCTTTGGCAAGGTGCTGTTGCCCGGCGTGGCCAGCATGCTGGTCTATGTGCTCATGGCCTTGGTGTTGCTGTGGCGACCCCAGGGTCTTTTCAAGAATTGATTCACCATGAGTGCCCACCACGTTCAGACCTCCGAACTCTCCAGGCCGCTTCAGCTGGCTTTGCTGGTGGCCGGTCTTGGCTTGGCGCTGTTGCCCCTGGGCGCCGAAGAATTCACCGTGGACTCGGTCACCCGCATGATGATCCTGGCGCTCTTTGCCATGAGCCTGGATGTGCTGCAAGGCGTCACGGGTCTGGTGTCTCTGGGTCATGCGGCTTACTTTGGCCTGGCGGGCTATGCCCTGGCTTTTTTAACGCCCAGCAACGGACCTGCCCAGCTTTGGTCCAGCTTGGCGCTGTCCATGCTGGCATCAGGCTTGCTGGCTTTGCTGGTGGGCGCCTTGGTGGTGCGCACACAGGGCATTTACTTCATCATGGTCACCATGGCCTTTGGCCAGATGGTCTATTACCTGTTCTTCGACAACAAGGCGCTGGGTGGCTCGGACGGCATCTACGTCAACTTCCGTCCGGACGCCGTCTTCTTCAACCTCGACAACCGGCTGCATTTTTATTACTTCACCTGGGTCTGTCTGGTCCTCGTGTTTTTGGGCTTGCGGCGCTTGCTCAAAAGCCCCTTTGGCCATGCCCTCACCGGCATTCGCATCAACGAACACCGCATGCGCGCGGTGGGCTTCAACACCTACACCCACAAACTCAGTGCCTTCACGCTGGCGGGCTTGCTCGCTGGGCTGGCGGGCTATTTGTGGGGCGCTCAAACCGGTTTTGTGAACCCCGAGTTGCTGGGCTTTCATCAGAGTGCCCACCTCATCATGATGCTCATCCTGGGTGGCATGGGCAACTTTGCCGGTGCCATCGTGGGAGCCTTTGCATTCGAATACGCCTTGCATGTGCTCAAGGATTTGCCGGCGGTGGCGGGCTTTGATCTGGGGCAACACTGGCAGCTCTCCATGGGCTTGTTCATCGTGGCCGTGGTGATCTGGCTACCTCAAGGCCTGGTGGGGGGCTTGCAAAAGTTGAGTCAGCGATTCAAGTCGGGGGAGCGCCCATGAGCCGCGAGATCTTGCTCAAAGCCGTTGACCTCACCAAGCGCTTTGGCGGGCTCACGGCCGTCAACGGCATCCACCTTGAATGGGCCAGGAACGAAATCCATGCCGTCATTGGTCCCAATGGCGCAGGCAAGTCCACGCTCACCCATCTGCTCTCGGGCGACCTCGCACCCACCAGTGGCCGCGTCGAACTCCTGGGGCAAGACATCACCGGCCACACGCCCGAATCCATTTCGCTCTCAGGCCTGGGGCGCAGCTTTCAGAAGACCAATGTGTTTTTGCCCCTGACGGTTTGGGAGAACGTGCGCCTGTCTGCTCAAGCGCGCCGCACGCCCTCACCCGCCAACCCCTTGGCCTGGCTGTACAAGGCCCAATCCGACCGCACCACGCACGACCTTGCACTGGCTGCGCTGGAGATGACCCAGCTCTTGGACCGCCTGGAGGTTCAGGCCCAACACCTGAGCCACGGTGAACAACGCCAGCTGGAAATCGCCATGTGCCTGGCCACCCAGCCCCAGGTCTTGCTGTTGGACGAACCCCTTGCAGGCATGGGCACCGCCGAGGCCGAACGCATGATCGATTTGCTGGGTCGACTCAAGCCCGACCATGCCGTGCTCCTGGTGGAACACGACATGGATGCGGTGTTTGCCCTGGCCGATGTCTTGAGCGTGATGGTCAACGGCCAGCTCATTGCCAGCGGCACAGTGGACGAGATCCGCGCCCACCCCGAGGTGCAGGCGGCTTATCTGGGCGAGGTGGGCGCATGAGCACCGAGACCCTGCTGAGCGCACAAGGCCTTCACACTTTTTATGGTGAGAGCCACATCCTGCATGGCATCGACTTTGAACTCCGCGCTGGCGAAACCATTGGCCTCATGGGACGCAACGGCATGGGCAAATCCACCCTGCTCAAGTCCTTGCTGGGCATCGTGCGCCCGCGCACGGGTACGGTTCACCTGCGCGGGCAGACGGTCACGCACATGGCCACCCACCGCATCGCGCAAATGGGCATTGCCTATGTGCCCGAGGGGCGCGGCATTTTTGGCAACCTGAGCGTCAAGGAAAACCTGCTCATGTGCGCACGCCCCGGCGTGCAAGGCCAATGCCACTGGACCTTTGAGCGGGTGATGGATCAGTTCCCGCGCCTGGCCGAGCGACTCGGTCATGGCGGGCAACAACTCAGCGGCGGCGAGCAGCAAATGCTCAGCATTGGCCGCGCACTCATGACCAACCCCGATTTGCTCATCCTTGACGAGGCCACCGAGGGACTTGCCCCCCTCATCGCCAAGGAAATCTGGCGCATTTGTGCCCTCATCCGTGACAGTGGCATCAGCAGCATCATCGTGGACAAAAACTGGAAACAAGTGACCCAGATCACGACCCGCAATGTGGTGATGGTCAAAGGCCAGTGGGTTTTCAATGGCTCGTCCACCGACTTGCTGGCCGACCCGGATCAACTCCAGCAGTGGCTGGGGGTTTGAACCTGGCGCTGGGGCTACCCAGTGACTCATGGGCATCAGGAATATGGGCTGATCCGTCGCTCTGTCGCCTGCGTGATCCGCATTCCCTTGCCGGCACCAAGGCCACCCCCTATGATGGATTTAACCTGCCGGTCGGTCAGTAAAGTCTCTGCCGCCTGATCCCGCCCCTCAAACCTAGGAAGCCCGCGCCATGAGCGAATCACTCAATTACAAGACCCTGGACATCCAAATCGCCGACAAGATCGCGGTCGTCACCCTCAATCGCCCGCCTGTCAACGCGCAAAACGCCGAAATGCGCACCGAGCTCACCGAAGCCTTTGATGTCCTGTCCGATCGCGATGACGTGGCCGTGGTGGTGCTCACGGGATCGGGCAAGATCTTTTCCGCTGGCGCAGACATCCGCGAGCGCCCCAACCTGGGCGCCACGCCTGGTGCTTATGGTCGTCACAACCGCATCGTGCGTGAATGCCACAACGCGCTGGCTGAATGCAGCAAGCCCATCATCGCCGCCATCAATGGTCCGGCCATGGGCGCAGGCTTTGGCCTGGTCATGGCCTCTGACATCTGGATTGCCTCGACCGAGGCCTATGTCAACATGCCCGAGATCAACGTGGGCCTGGCCGGTGGTGTGTCCTTCCTGCAAAAGTATTTCAGCCGCTCGCGTGCTCGCCGCATGTTCTTCACCGGCTTCAAAGTCACCGGCGAAGAGCTCTACCGCCTGGGCCTGGTCGAGGCCTGCCTGACTCCCGACCAACTCATGCCCTTTGCCATGGAGTTGGCGCGAGAAATCGCCTCCAAGAGTCCCATTGCCTTGCGCCTGGCCAAGGAAGCCGCCCGCATGACCGAGGTCATGCCGCTCAAGGAAGCCTATCGCTACGAGCAGAACAACACTGTCTTCCTGTCCAAGACCGAGGATGCTCGCGAAGCGCAGATGGCCTTCCTCGAAAAGCGAGCCCCCGTTTACAAAGGCCGTTGAATGACGCAGCCAAGCTCGCTGTTCGAGCCAAGCGGCAAAGACTTTGCGATACAGTGATTGTTTGTCGCTAAAGCAAGCTCAAGCGGTTCTACACGCCCGCTGCCTTGCCCTCAGCGCCCGACCACCGAGGTAAACAGTGCCCCCTACTCGCCCCGCCAGCTCCAAAACCAAAACCCAGGGAACCACCACTCGGGGTGATGACCGGCAAGCTCAATTGCTGCAAATCGCATGCCGTTTTTTTGCACGCTATGGCTACAAGGGCACTTCGCTGCGCGACATCGCCGAAGAAGCGAACATCACCAAAGCGGCGCTCTACTATCACTTCCCCAACAAGAACAGCCTCTACGAGCGCATCGTGCTCGAGGGATTGCGGGTGCTGGTGGACGAGGTCACCGAGGCCACCTCGCACGCTCAAACTGCCCGCGAGAAATTGCACGCCTTCATGATGACCACCGCCGAGATCTATGTGCGCGACCCAGACCTCTGGTTGGCTGGCTCCAACGCCTTTTGGGTCGATGAAGACTCGGTGCCGCGCAAGGCCGCCATCGACTTGCGTGATCGCTACGAGCAGTTGCTTCGCTCCTGCATTTCACTGGGCGTGCAAACCGGCGAATTCAAGGACGTCGACCCGGCCATCACGGGGCGCGTCGTCCTCTCCATGATCAATGGCCTCTCGCGCTGGTTCCGCCCCCAAGGTCCTCTCACCATTGCTCAGGTGATCGAACAGTACACGGGCATCCTGTTGGCGGGCATCGGTTCTGGCAAAACGCCCTGAGCACGCCTCACCCCGCCCCCATCAGGGTTAATCCTGAAATTAACTTACCGGTCGTTAAGTAAGATCAAATGCCATGTCCCGGACAGGTGCGTGTTTGCACGGTCCCGGCACAGCGCCACCTTCCTGGAGCCCCTCTTGAGCACCGACCTTGACACCCCTGTTCGCGATGCCGCTTTCTACGAGGCCTTCCGTGCCGAATTGCGCCAGTTCATGGACACGCACTGCCCGGCTGACTTGCGCGCCAAAGTCCGCAATGCCCACAAACTCGGTCGCAAGGAATTCTCAGCGTGGCAACGCATTCTGGCGGCCAAAGGCTGGGGCGCACCGGGTTGGCCACTCGAGCACGGCGGCACAGGATGGGACCTGCAGCAACGATATATCTTTGAAGAGGTCAGTGCCGATCTGGACTGCCCACCGCTTTATCACCATGGACTGGGCCACATTGGTCCGGTCATCATGCACTTTGGCTCCCCAGAACAAAAAGCCCGCTTCCTGCCGCGCATCATCGATGGCAGTGAATGGTGGTGCCAAGGTTATTCAGAACCGGGCGCTGGGTCGGACCTCGCGTCCCTCAAAACCACTGCCGAGCGGCTTGGAGACCACTACTTGGTCAATGGCCAGAAAATCTGGACCTCACATGCGCAGGAAGCCGACATCATGTACACGCTGGTGCGCACCTCCCAGGAAGCCCGCAAGCAAATGGGCATTACCCTCTTGGCCATTCCCCTGAACACGCCGGGTATCGAGGTGCGCCCCATCCGCACCATCGACCACTGGCACCACGTCAACGAGGTGTTCTTGCGTGACGTCAAAGTACCGCTCGACCACTGCATTGGCGAAGAAGGCACGGGCTGGAAATACGGCAAGTTTTTGCTCGATCGCGAACGCCTCTCGCCCGCCACCGTACCCCGGCTGATCCGCCAACTCGACGAAGTCGAAGCCCTGGTACGCCAGCGCCTCAAAGAACAAGGCAGCACGCCCAGCCTGATGGATGCGTTCAAGCGCCTCTTGCTGGCCAAGGCCTCGGCTCAAGGCGCGCGCGAAATGTTGCTTTCGGCCATCCACGAAGAAATCCAGGGCACGCTGCAATCGGCCAAATCGTCGGCCTTGAAGCTGCATTGCTCAGAGCTCTCGCAAGCCATTTCCTCGCTGGCCTTCGATTTGTCTGCGCCTGAACTCGCGCCCCGCCTCTTGCCCGATGACGCAGACGCTCTGGTGAGTGATGGCGAAGACCGTGAACGCCAGCTGATTCACACCTATTTGTTTTACCGCTCGCGCAGCATCGCGGGCGGCACGAGCGAGGTGCAGAAAAATGTGATCGCCCGCGAATTGTTTGGAGCCTGACCATGGCCTGGAATTCATCTCCTCTGTTCCCCGGCGATTTGCATGACATCGCCGCTCGACTGGCCGCCCATCTCGCGCAAGGCACACGGGGTTTTGCCACGTCCGCCCCCCCGGTCAACGGCACTCCAGGCTGGCAACAGATGCTCGAGCTGGGTTGGCAAGGCGTGTGGATTGCTGAAGCAGACGGCGGATTCGGGGGTAGCCTGGTCGAGCTCGCCGCCATCGTCGAAGCCCTGGGTCGCCATGCCGTGGTCACGCCCCTGATCGCGCGCGCGGGCGTGGTGCCCGCCACTCTAGGTTGTTTCGCCACGTCGCCCACTGTGCGCACCCTACTGGAAGCACATGCCTCAGGCGAGGCCTCGATTGCCCCGGTGCTGTCGGCCGCACATCTGTTAGGCGTGGGCGAACACCCGGCCAGTGCGTCACCTGTGCTCCACACCCAGGGCTTGCTCAGTGGTGCATTGCGCGGCGTGGATCTCACCGAACCTGCCAGCCACCTGCTGTTCCTGGTGCGTTCGCCCCAAGGCCAGCAGCAACTGGTACTGGCCGAGGCCGCCCCCCTGCTGGTGGGCGCGCGCCACTACAGCAGCAACGACGGTCGACGCTGCGCCGACCTTCAATGGTCGGGCCTG
>RGCL01000150.1 GCA_009919175.1 Betaproteobacteria bacterium | reverse complement strand
TTGCTGCACCTCATGCGGACGGTGGCTGGGGCAGATGTGGTGGTGCCGCCAGGCATTCCCATGCCGGTGTATGACTTCCATATTCCCCTGATGTCGCTGCCCAGAGCTTTTGGAATTACACCCAGCACGATTACAGCATCCATCCCATATCTGGAAGTGCCCCTTGGAAAAGCTGAACAATGGCGTTCGAAGATAGAGGCAAGTTTCTTCAATGTGGGTATCTGTTGGCAGGCCAGTTCCAAAGGGGTCGAGGTTGGAAGAGGTATCCCACTGTCCGCCTTTGCACCATTGGCCGACTGCGCTGGTGTGCGGCTGTACAGCCTTCAGAAGCTCGACATTGAGGTGGCGCGTCAACCCGAAAGCCTATCATTACCACTGATCACATTTGGGCCTTCGTTCGATTCAGAAGTGCCCTTCGCTGATACAGCCGGCCTGATGGCAAACCTTGATTTGGTGATCACCACAGACACCTCTGTGGCCCACCTTGCAGGTGCATTGGGGGTTCCAGTGTGGGTCGCACTGCCGTATGTATGCGACTGGCGATGGGGGCCACAGTCAGCGACCTCGCCTTGGTACCCGACCATGCGTTTGTTTCGGCAAATGGAGCGTGGGTCGTGGGAGGGGTGTTTCGAGCAGATACGGTGGGCGCTAGTGAAGGAGTTGCGGGCGCGATCTTGAATTCCCGGTTGGGGGCGAGGGCAGGGGGCGACAGATTTCTGTTTCAGTACACGTCGATGTGATCTGGAGCCTTCCCTTCCCAGGCCCTGTTGACCACGGCCTCATAGGCTGACTCGATAGCGCGAACATGAGCCAGAGAGTTCAGCATCAGTCCGGTTTCTATGGCACCTTCACACTTCAACCGAAGTGCAGACATCTGCTGAGGCGATCGGGCTAGCTTTTGTGCCAGTACTTCGTAGCTGTTCAAGTCAGCCGTGATCAATTCATCCAGTCCTTGCGCATGCAGCAGGCTGGCTGCCACACGAGAAGCGAATGCAGTGCCTGTACAGGTGAGCACGGGCAAGCCGACGCGTAGGGCGTCGCTGGCCGTGGTGTGTGCGTTGCAGGGGGTGGTGTCCAAGAACAGATCGGCAGCCCTTTGGCGTGCTATGTGCTCTTCCCAGCTAACGCGTGGCGCGAAGATGACTCTGGAGGGGTCAACACCACGTGCGCTGGCCTCCTGCCGTAGGTTGGCACTGGCGGTCTCGTTATCTGCCAGCAACCACAACACGCTTCCCGGAGTGTTGCGTAGCAAGCGCATCCAAACATCAAAGATTTCTGGCGTTATCTTGTAGTTATTGTTGAAGCAGCAAAACACGAAGCCGTCGTTTGGTAAGCCTAGGTTGGCGCGGTTGGGTGATGTCAGGGGCGTGCTGCGGCTGGCGTCGTTGGCCTGGTAAGTGCCGGGAATGCGAATGACTTTTTCGTCGTAATACTGCCTGAGCTGATCCGGAATCAGCGTTTGATCAGCCAGGATGTAGTCCATGAAAGGTCCCCCCAGGGTGCCCGGGAACCCCAGGTAGCTGATCTGCACCGGCGCAACGCGACGGCGGAAGATGTCTATGCGGTTGTCTAGGGTGTGGCCCTTAAGGTCTATGGCTATGTCCAAGTTTAGGCCGCGTGCCAGCATCGCTGCCTTGTCATCATCCATCGCCATCACATCATGGAACGAATCGAAAGCCTTGCGCAACCGCAGGCGCATGGCGTCTTCTCGCGGGGGGCCGAAGGATATGCCGATGACCTCAAAGCGCAACTTGTCGTGCAGTTCCAGCATTTGTGCCATCAACAAGGTGGTGGCATGGTGGTGAAAGTCTGCTGAGAAGTAACCCACTCGAATGCGACCTTCATGGCGCTTGGCCATGATGTTGGGCCACGCGTCAGGCGCCCAAGTA
>RGCL01000149.1 GCA_009919175.1 Betaproteobacteria bacterium | reverse complement strand
GCTTGCGCAGCAAATGCTCGGGCGCGCTGTCAATGGCATAGCGCCAGGCCTGCTTGGCACCTTCAGACATGTACTCGGGCGGGGCAACCAGATCCCCTTGGGGCTGCGGCTCATGTGGGTTGGTCCTGCACTTTTGCAGGGTTCCCCTGAGCTTTTTGATCTCCGTGGGGAGTGGTTTTCGTCCGGCCATCTGGGTTCAGTCTTTGGTAATCGTTAATATGGAGGCTTCAAACCCACCGGAAAACTCCCAGTGCGCAAAGCCGACGTCATCGCTAAATGCCTCGTTCAGTCCGCTCTTGCGGCTGATCTGAAGGCTGGGCGCGAGGCGGTCCGATCAGCCTTCGACAAGAGCGTGACGGACAAGAGCTTTTCCAAATGGAACAGCGTCGTTGAAGAAAACGTCGCCAACTCAATCATTCGCTCGGTGGGTAAATCCAAAGCGATCAACATCGAAAAGTTCATCGCCGATCTCAACTGACCAGCAGGTTGTGCTCACCGGCCATGCCTGGTATCAGGCCGCCTGCGGGGCATCCCCCCTTGGTTTCAATTTGCACGCGCAAAAATCTTGGCAGGCGCACGCATCTTTGGCCGCCGTTTGTAGAGATTCAGACCCCCCCGGGGGGGTGGTCAGCCTCGCCTTGCGGTCTCACGCGCCGTCTTTCGGTTGTGACATGAGACGCACATGCCTTGCAGATTGACCCAGTCAAAGCGCTCACCGCCGTCCTTGAGCGGCCTGATGTGGTCAGCAACCTTGGCAGCCACCACCAGACCCGTGCCCTTGCACGCCACACACAACGGGTGTTCACGCAGGAAGGCCGCACGCACCTCACGCCAGCGCACCGACTGGTAGAAGCCCACCTCGGCATCAAAGCCACGCCTGGCACGCCCGTAGTCCCGGTGCACCTGGGTACGGTGTTGATCGCAATAGCCCGGCTTGTCCAGCACCAACGCACAGGCGGGATGTCGGCATGGAGTTGGGGCACTGCAGGGCATAGCGGCTTATTCCCCACTCATTCAAAAAACTAATCGGATTTGATGCAGATAAAGCTTGGCTTCACTTGGGTTCAGAGCGTTCATAGGAACGTCATCAACAACCCAAGGAGCTTTGCAAATGACCTACACCACACAGTTCACCGTCGACGAGGTCGGGTTCATCCAGATCGCGCTCACCAAGGTACTGGCAGCCGCCGCACGTGGGGAACTTGACCTAAACCTGCTGGCCCGCGAGGAGTTGGCCTCACGCGGCCTTGATACCCAAGGCGATTGGGTCGGCTTTGACCGCGCCCGCCAGATCCACAAGGTGAAGGGATCCAAGTGATGGACGCTAAACAACTGGAGCGTCTGCTCAACCAAATCGCCGCAGAGCATCTGTACATCGACACGCTGGCAACACGCAACAGCGACCGCCTGGACTTTCATGAAGTCAGCGTCTGGGGCCTCAAAGAAGCCCTGCAAGCCGCATTCACGGCTGGCCAGCAATCCAAACAAACAACCCAACCAAACTGATACCGGAGGTCAACATGAAACTCACACCCAGCCAAACCTTGCTTCTCAACGCTGCAGCCAGCCGTTGCAGGCTTGAAGGCCATTGGTATTGAGCCACCGGCCAGACCCAAACGCGAAGGCAGCAAACAGTCGGTACTCATCGATCTGATGAAACGCCCCGAAGGTGCAACCCTCCCTCAAATGGTGGTGGCCACAGGATGGCAAGCGCACACGGTGCGTGGATGCATGGCCGGGACTTTGAAAAAGAAACTGGGCCTGACGATCGACTCCGTCAAGGAAAGCGGTGGTGAGCGGGTCTACAGGGTCTCACCCTCCAGCGCGCTCCCCACAGCATCCAAATCAGACTGACCTTGCGGCGATAGATCTGCAAATGCAGAGCCATCCGATTCACGGGTGGCTTTCTGTCCTGTGAAG
>RGCL01000148.1 GCA_009919175.1 Betaproteobacteria bacterium | reverse complement strand
GGGATCGTCGTGCCAAGCGCGGCCTGGACGGCGGTCGTGGTGACGGTCGTGGTGCCCGGGGTGATGCCGAGGGAGGCGTCGCCGTAGACCTGCAACGTGCCGGCCGAGAGGACGAACGGCGCCGGGCTGGTGTTGCCGTTGAAGGCCGCGTAGGCGCCGGAGGCGGTCGAGATCGTGCCGATGGTCGCGGCGCTGAGGACGGCGCCCGTGGAACCGGTGAGGGTGCCGCTGACCGCGCCGGTGTTGTTGGCGGTGAGGGTGACGTAGCCCGTGCCCGTGAGCGTACCGCTGACCGCACCGGTCGTGGCGGCCGAGACCGTGACATACTGGGAGCCGGTCAGCGTCGCCGCGGCCAAGGCGGCCGTGGTCGCGGCCGAGACCGTGACATACTGGGAACCGGTCACCGTCGCCGCCGTCAGGGTGCCCGTAGTGGCAGCGGAGACCGCGACATAAGGCGTGCCCGTCACCGTCGCGGCGGACAGGGCCGCCGTGGTCGCGGCGGAGACCCGGACGTAAGGCGTGCCCGTGAGCGTCGCCGCGGCCAAGGCGGCGGTGGTCGGAGCCGACACCTGGACGTAGGGCGTACCGGTGACATTGCCCGCGGCGGTCGCGGTCAGGTTGGCGCTGAGGGTGATCGTACCGGTGCCGATCGCGGAGATGGTCGCGCCAGCCGGGATGCCCGTGCCGGAAACCGGCATGCCCACCTGCAGGCCGGTGGTGGAACCGACGTTGACCACGGCCTGGCCGGAGGCGCCACCGGTGGCCGCGACCGCCGGGGCGGTCGTCGTCACCGCGGAGACCGTGGCGTTGGCCGGGATACCCGTCGCCGTCACCGGCATGCCCGGGACGACCGTCGCCGCGATGGTCGTCGCGAAGACATAGCTCGAACCAGAAGGAGCGCTCGCGGCGGTGATCGTCGGGGCAGTGCCGGTCACCGCGGAGACGGTGGCGTTGGCGGGGATGCCCGCCGCCGTCACCGGCATACCCGGCACCACCGTCGCCGCGATCGTCGGGGCGAAGACGTAAGTCGAGCCCGAGGGCGCGCTCGCCGAGGCGATGGTCGGGGCCGTGGCGGTGATGGCCGTGACGTTGGCGGCGAGACCGGTCGCGGACAGCGGCATGCCGACCAGCGCGTTGGCGACGGACGGGGCGAACACGTAGGTCGAGCCGGTCGGCGCGCTCGCCGAGGCGATCGTCGGGGCGGTGGCGGTGATCGCCGTGATGTTCGCGCTGAGGCCGGTCGCGGTCACCGGCATGCCCACCAAGGCGCCCGCGACGGAAGGCGCGAAGACGACGGTCGAGCCAGTCGGCGCGCTCGCCGAGGCGATCGTCGGGGCCGTGGCGGTGATCGCGGTGATGTTCGCGCTGAGGCCGGTCGCGGTCACCGGCATGCCCAGCAGGGCGTTGGTGACGGACGGCGCGAAGACGACGGTCGAGCCGCTCGGGGCGGTGGCCGAGGCGATCGTCGGGGCCGTGGAGGTGATGCTTTGGATGGTCGCGCCGGCGGCGACCCCGGTGCCGGTGACCGGCATGCCGACGAGGACGGAGCCGACGCTGGACGCGAAGACGTTGGGAGCTCCGCTGGCGCCGTTGGCGGCGGTGAAGGTCGGCGCGGTGGCGACCAAGCTGGTGACCGTGGTGCCGGCGGCGATGCCCGTGCCGCCCACGAACTGGCCGACGGAGAAGTTGGCCGGGGCGACCGGAAGGAAGAGGCTGCCCGTGACGGACGCACCGGTGGCGGTGAGGCCGGTCTTCGCGACGAGCGTGAGGGTGCCGGCGCCGGCCTTGGTCAGGGCGAAGGAACCGGAGACGGTGCCGCCGAGGGTGAGGGGGCCGGAACCGTAGACGGTCAGGGTGCGGGCGGCCGAGAGGGCGACGGCGCCGGTACCGAGGTTGAGGGCCTGGGTGCCGCCGAAGCCG
>RGCL01000147.1 GCA_009919175.1 Betaproteobacteria bacterium | reverse complement strand
GATGATTAACAGTTTGTGGGCAATCTGATCATTCATGGCAGGTCGTGAGCTTAATTAGGGGGCGCCGAGCGCCAAGTTGGTGCAAACGAGGCCGTCACTGGGATTGGCAGACGCAGTGAGGTGTTTCACGCCCCAAGTTGGCGCACCGCTGCCTACCCCCGCCTGCATTTTGCGTGCCCTTGAACTGCGCGCGCAGAAGAAATTCCTGGCACGGCTGATGCAAAGGCGTGGGTGGTTGTTGATTCAAGTCCCTAGCGACTCACCCCAACCCACATCCACTCATATTCAGTAAGGAACCACCCAATGAAACGTCGTGACCTACTCACCGCTGGCGCTGCCGCACTCGCCGCCCCCTGGGTACATGCCCAGTCTGCCGCCTGGCCCACGCGCGGTCCCGTTCGCCTGATCTGCCAATACCCGCCCGGAGGCCTGGTGGACACCATCGCCCGTCTGATGGCGCCCCACCTGTCGCAGGCTTTGTCCCAAAGTGTGGTGGTGGAAAACCGCGCCGGCGCTGGCGGTCTGGTCGGCACTGAGTACGCCGCACGCCAGCAGGCAGACGGCTACTCCTTGCTGGTCAGTCATGCATCGGTGCATGTGTATGCAACGGCCACCCGCCGCTCCATGCCTTTTGACCCGGTCGGCGACTTCACGCACATGGGCATGCTGGTGGAAGCACCGATGCTCTTGCTGGTGCGCGCCAACTCGCCCTACCAAAACTTGACCCAGTACGCGAACGCGGCCAAGACCAAGGTGCATCGTTACGGTTCTTCCGGCATTGGATCGGCCAACCATCTGTTCGGCGAGCTCCTCAAAATTGATGGCAAGGCGACCGAGCATGACCATGTCCCGTACCAAGGCAGTGCTCAGGCCATTCAGGACCTGATGGGCGGTCAAATTGACAGTGTTTTTGACCCAGTGACCACCAACGTCAACCAGCTCAAAGGCGGCACGATGCGGGCGCTGGCGATCTCCACGCCCCAGCGCCTGCCAGCGCTGCCGAACATCCCGACCTTTGCGGAACAAGGATTGCCCTCGCTCACTGGCTCGCAGTGGCTGGGTCTGTCTGCACCCAAGAATCTTCCTGCACCGATCACGCAGCGTTTGACCGCCCTGATTCCGGAGATTCTGGCCAAGCCCGACATTGCCTCTCGTCTGGAGGACATCCAGACCCTCGCGCGCAAAACGCCTGTGTTGGGTGAGGACTTCACGAAGCTGATTCAGTCCCAGATCAGCACTTGGACCGCGGTAGCCAAGCGCGCCAACGTTGAGGTGATTGCCTGACCCTCACACGGCCGCAAGGCGGTGAGCCTCCTGTAAATTCAGGCGGGGCTCACCGCCTTTTTCATTCTTAAGCGCCGATTCAAAAATTTCACCAGGACTGCCCTCATTGACCGAAGTCAACTTTGACGAGATCACCAGCTATCAGCGTTACAAGCTCATGGCCAGTCTCATCGTGCCTCGCCCAATCGCCTTGGTGACCACCCTTGGCAAAAACGGCGTGGCCAATGCAGCTCCGTTTTCCATGTTCAACATGATCGGGGAGGACCCGCCCATTCTCATGGTGAGCATCAACCGCCTGTCGGATGGGCGGCTCAAGGACACAGCGGCCAACATCCTCGCAAGCGGCGAATTCGTCGTGCACATGTCAGACGAGCCCATGGCAGAAAAGATGCATGCCTGTGGAGAAGCTTTTCCGTCCGAGGTGAGCGAACTGGCCGCGGTCGGCTTGACGCCGGTTCCCTCTCACTGTGTGGCGCCGCCTCGAATTTCAGAGGCGCCGATTGCCTTTGAATGCGTTCTGCACGAAAAGCTGGAGACGCCCAGCCGCTATGTTTTCATCGGTCGTATCAAGTGGATGGCGGCGCGAGACGGTCTGATTGACACGCAGGCCTGGCGTGTCAACTTGCGGGACTATCGTCCCATCGCCCGCTTTGGGGCCAGTTTTT
>RGCL01000146.1 GCA_009919175.1 Betaproteobacteria bacterium | reverse complement strand
CGGAGTTGCGCTGAATCATCCCCATGAGCGCGATCACCCCCAGGAGCGCCACAAAGCCAAAGGGGCGATCCAGTGCCAGCAAAGCACCTGCGACACCCGCCATGCCCAGTGGTCCCGTCAAAAAGACCAGTAAGGCGCGGCTGAGGCTTTGCAGCTGAAGCATGAGCAAGGTGAAGATGATGAAGAGCATGAGGGGCACACCCTTGGCAATCGAAGCGGATCCTTTGGAGCTCTCCTCCACCGCGCCTGCCACGGAAATGCGCTCGTCCATCTCGGCTCGCTGATGCCAGGTGGCTTCGAGCTCCCTCAGTTTGGGCAGCACTTGCGCGGTGACGGTGGCGCCTTGCACACCACGGGTCACATCGGCTTGCACCGTGATGGCGTATTGGCGCGATTCGCGCCACATCACGCCAGGCTCCCACACCAGCTCGGGCGTGGCCACCTGGCTCAAGGGGATGAAGCGGCCGCTGGCGGTGGGAATCTGAATCTGACCGACTGCAGCGGGGTTGTTGCGCTCCGCAGCGGGCAACCTCAGCACGATGTCGATGAGCTGATCCCCTTGACGGTATTGACCGATGCTCAAGCCACTGAGTTGCATCTGCAAGGCCTGGGCAATCGATTGGGAGCTCACGCCCAGCAAGCGCGCGCGATCCTGGTCGAGCCTGAGCCTCAGGGTTTTGATGTTTTCATTCCAGTTGTCGTTGACGTTCCTGGCATTGGGGTTGCCCATGAGGATTTGTTTGACCTCGTCGGCTTTGATGCGCAGCTTTTGCGGGTCCGGTCCGGTGACGCGGAATTGAACCGGGTATGGCACAGGCGGACCGTTGGGCAGGAATTTGACCCGGCCTCGAACCTCGGGGAATTCGGTGGCCAGGATGTGGGGCAAGCTCGCGCTCAGCGATTCCCGACGTTGCAGGGACTGCGGCAGGATGATGAATTGCGCCACATTGCTTTGCGGAAAGATTTGATCCAGCGGCAAATAAAAACGGGGCACGCCAGAGCCTGACCAGGTGGTCACCGACTCCACGCCCTCCATTTGCATGATGCGCTGCTCAAAGCGCTTGGCCACCGCATCGGTGTAGGTCACCGAACTGCCCTCGGGTGTCCACAAGTCGACCAGGATCTCTGGTCGGCTCGAATCGGGGAAGAACTGCTGCTGCACCTTGCCCATGCCCATGAGACCCAGCACAAAGAGCACCAGCGTCAGGGCAATGGTTTTCCATTTGTGGGTCACACACCAGGTGACCAACCGGCGAAAGGCCCTGTAGAAGGGCGTGTCAAAGAGCTCCACGCTCTCGTGGTGGCCCTGATTCAAATGTCCAGGGGGCTTGAGCAGCACCGTTCCCAGGTAGGGCACAAAAAAGACGGACGCGATCCAGCTGATGACCAAGGCCAGCACGGTCACCGCAAAAATGGCAAAGGTGTATTCGCCCGTGACCGACTTGGAGGTGCCGATGGGCAAAAACCCGGCAGCCGTGATGAGGGTGCCCGTGAGCATGGGCATGGCGGTGAGCTCATAGGCAAACGTCGCCGAGCGGATGCGATCAAAGCCCTCCTCCATCTTCCTCACCATCATCTCCACCGCAATGATGGCGTCGTCCACCAGCAGCCCCAGAGAAATGATCAACGAGCCCAGCGAAATCTTGTGCAGGCCGATGTTGAGGTAGTACATGAACAAAAAGGTCACCGCCAGAACCAGGGGAATGGTGATGCCCACCACCAGGCCAGGCCGGACGTCCAGCATCCAGCGGCGGTGGATGGGGTGCTGCCCCGGCCGCTTGTGCAAGCCCAGGGACAAAAAGCTCACGGCCAACACAATGACCACAGCCTCGATCAAGACCTTGATGAATTCATTCACCGAGCTGGCCACAGCGCGTGGCTGATCCTGAACCCAGGTGAGCTTCATGCCCAGCGGCACCGTCTGCGCCAGCGCGTCGGTGGCCTTCCTCAGCGATTGACCCAACTCGATGATGTCGCCCC
>RGCL01000145.1 GCA_009919175.1 Betaproteobacteria bacterium | reverse complement strand
CGCTCGCGCAGCTTGCGCTCGACATAAAAACAATCCGGCGCCTTGATATCTTCCAGATTCACACCACCGAAGGTCGGCTCAAGGGCGGCAACAATATCGACCAGACGATCCAGGTTGGTCTCGTTGACCTCGAGATCAAAGACATCGATGCCAGCGAACTTCTTAAAGAGAACGCCCTTTCCTTCCATGACCGGCTTGGCCGCCAGCGGGCCAATATTGCCCAGGCCCAGCACCGCAGTGCCATTGGTGATCACGGCCACCAGATTGCCGCGCGATGTGTAGCGGAATGCATTGGCGGGATCTTTGACAATTTCTTCGCAGGCCGCCGCCACGCCGGGCGAATACGCCAATGCAAGATCACGCTGATTGACCAGCTGCTTGGTGGGCGTGACCGAGATTTTTCCTGGACTACCGCTCTCGTGATATTCGAGTGCCTGCTGCCTGAGTTGCGGATCCATGGTCTCCCCCGTACTGATTTTTATAAAGCGAAATTATCCCATGCAGCCGCTAAAACACTACGCAATTGCATGCGCAATCACCTCCGCAATGTGTTTTGCGCTGCGGCGGGCGCCATCACGAATCTGGTGCCGACATGAAAAGCCGTCGGCGACAACCCAGGCATCGTCGGGCATGCTGCGAACGGCCGGCAAAAGACTGGCCTCGGCCATCGCCAAAGAGATCTGCAGATGCCGGGCCTCATAGCCAAAACTGCCCGCCATGCCACAGCAGCTGCTCTCGATCAGCTGGGGCTTGCTGCCCAAGGACTCAAGGGCGGTGATCGTTGCGGACATCGCACCCATCGCTTTTTGGTGGCAGTGCCCATGGACCCAGACCGCTGGCAGGGGCCTGGCGGCCGATGCATCCCATCGCTGCCGGCCATGCTGGACCCACCATTCTTCAAAGAGCATCGCCTGTGCGGCAAGCGCGTTCGCCGGCTGACCCAGGCCCAAGGCCTGCCATTCATCGCGCATGCCCAAGATGCACGAGGGCTCAAGGCCCACCACAGGCACACCGCGGGCAAGCGCCGGTGCGAGTGCTGCCAGTGTCTGCTGCGCCAGTCCACGGGCCTGTTCAATCATGCCCACCGAGAGATGGGTTCGGCCACAACACAACGGTGTGGCAGATGCAGCACCGGAGATGGCTACGCGAAAGCCAAGCCGATGCATCACTGCGAGTGCTGCATGCAGATGCTCAGGCTCATAGGCATTGTTAAAGGTATCCGCCCAGAGCACCACATCACAATCGGTCAAATCCGCTGCTGATGCGCCGGCGAGATTTTTCGCAAAAGTATCGGGCCGCCATTTTGGCAGTGTGCGCTCGGCGGCAATACCAAACCATTTCTCACCCAACACACGCAGCATGCCGCTGTGATTGCGAAGATTCAAAAGCCCAGCAGCCAATGGTGTCTTGGCCACCCACTGAGCCAGGCCTGGCAGGCCTGCGATCAATCGGTCTTTTCTGGAAAATCCCGACCGCTTGCCATACTGATAGGCACTTTCGATTTTCATGCGGGCCATGTCCACGCCGGTGGGGCACTCGCGTTTGCAGCCCTTACATCCGACACAGAGTTCTAAGGCATCGCGGACCGCCGAAGACGACCAGGCATCAGCGCCGAGTTGGCCGCTTAAGGCAAGCCGAAGCGTATTTGCACGGCCGCGAACCGAGTGCTGCTCATCGCGGGTGACCCGAAAGCTTGGGCACATCGTGCCGGCATCAAACTTTCTGCAGTGGCCATTGTTGTTACACATCTCCACCGCCTTGGCAAAGCCGAGGGCGGGATCCCCACCGCTTCCTGCTGCTGAGACCGCAATCCCAAAAGCGCCGGGATCACCACGGCGGGCGGGATCGTTTTGCACATCCCAGGCGGTCCAATCCAGGCCGGTCGCAACCGGCTGCACCCGGTATTCGCTGGGGAATCTGAACAAGCGGCTGTCATCCATCCGCGTGCAATGCACGATCTTGCCGGGATTCATGCGTTGCTCAGGATCAAAG
>RGCL01000144.1 GCA_009919175.1 Betaproteobacteria bacterium | reverse complement strand
TTTGACGGCACAGCAGACGGCGGGCATCACGACGAGCCAGACGGCGGCGATTGAGTCGACGGATCTGGCGAAGCTGACGACGAGCGCGCTGGTGGCGCTGACGCCTGCGGCGATGGCGACGTTGAGTTCGACGCAGTTTGGTGCGTTGACGACGGAGCAGGTGGTGTCGTTGACGACGGCGCAGGCGGCGGCGTTGACGAGCACGCAGACGGTGGGCATGACGACGGCGCAAGCGGCGGTGATGACGGGTGCGGACCTGGCCAAGCTGAGCACGACGGCGTTGAGTTCGCTGACGAACGCGGCGTTTGGTGCGATTGCGACGGGCGAGATCACGAGTCTGAGCAGCACGCAGGTGAGCGCGCTGCAGGGTGGACAGGTGAGTGCGCTGACGACGTCGCAGGCGGCGGTGCTGACGGCCACGCAGACGCCTGGATTGACGGCGAGCCAGACGAGTTCGCTGGAGACGGCTGACCTGGCGGCGCTGACGACGAGTGCGTCGGCGGCGTTGACCACGGGTGTGGTGGCGAGCCTGAGCGGCACGCAGATGGGTGCGTTGACGAGCGATCAGGTGACGGCGCTCACGACGGCGCAGGCGGCTGCGTTGACGGCGACGCAGGCGGCTGGTATCACGACGTCGCAGACGGCGGCGTTGGAGTCGGGTGACTTGAACAAGGTGTCGACGGCTGCGTTTGCGGCGTTGACGACGGGTGTGGTGTCTGGCCTGAGCGCGACGCAGGTGGGCGCTCTGACGAGCGCGCAGATCACTGCGCTCACGACGGCGCAGGCGGCGGCGTTGACGAGCACGCAGACGGTGGGTCTGACGACGAGCCAGGCTGCGGGTCTGGAGTCGGGTGACCTGAACAAGGTGTCGACGGATGCGTTTGCGGCGATTGCGCCGGCTGTGACGGCGAAGTTGAGCAGTGCGCAAGTGGCTGCGTTGACGAGCGATCAGGTGACGGCGTTGACGACGGCGCAGGCGGCTGCGTTGACGAGCACGCAGGCGGTGGGTATCACGACGGTGCAGACGGCGGCGCTCGAGACGGCTGACTTGGCTGCGATGACGACGGCTGCGTTTGCGGCGGTGACGCCGAGTGCGGTGGCGACGTTGAGCGGTGTGCAGGTGGGATCGTTGACGAATGCGCAGGTGACGGCATTGACGACGTCGCAGGCGGCTGCGCTGACGAGCACGCAGGCTGGTGGGATCACGACGGTGCAGACGAGTGCGTTGCAAAACGCTGCGCTGGCGAAGCTGTCGACGGCTGCGTTTGAGGCGATTGACACGGCGGTGGTTGCTGGGTTGAGCAACAGCCAGGTGGGTTCGTTGACGAGTGGTCAGATCACGGCGCTCACGACGTCTCAGGCGGCTGCGTTGACGGCGACGCAGGCTGGCGGGATCACGACGTCGCAGACGGCGGCGCTGGAGTCTGGGGACTTGAACAAGCTGAGCACGGCGGCGTTTGCGGCGCTGGGCACGGGTGTGGTGTCTGGGCTGAGCAGCACGCAGGTGGGTGCTCTGACGACGGAACAAGTGGCGGCGCTGACGACGGATCAGGCGGCGGCGTTGACGACGACCCAGACGGTGGGTCTGAGCTCGAGCCAGGTGGGTGCGTTGAGCACGACGGATCTGCAGAAGGTGACGACGGCGGCGTTTGCGGCGATTGGCACGGGCTCGATCGTGGGTCTGAGCAGCGCGCAGGTGAATGCGCTGACGACGGCGCAGGTGGTGGCGTTGACGACGGCGCAGAGCAATGCGCTGACGAGCACGCAGTCGTCTGGCATCAATACGACGCAGGCACCGACGCTGGAAGGCGTGGACCTGGCGGCGATGACGACGGCTGGGTTTGCGGCGATCAGCGATGCTGCGGTGGCGACATTGACGAGCACGCAGATGAGTGCGCTGAACACGAATGAGGTGACGGCGCTGACGACGTCTCAGGCTGGGGCTTTGACGGCACAGCAGACGGCGGGCATCACGACGAGCCAGACGGCGGCGATTGAGTCGACGGATCTGGCGAAGCTGACGACGAGCGCGCTGGTGGCGCT
>RGCL01000143.1 GCA_009919175.1 Betaproteobacteria bacterium | reverse complement strand
TCGTGGTCGGCGGCCTCCAGACCAATGCCTCCGTCATCCAGCTGACCGGCACGAACAACGCCTCCGCCGATTCGTTGAACAACATCTGGGTCAACTCCGGCACCTCGACGACCAATTCCTACCTCATCGTCGGCAACACCGCGAACACCGCCACCAGCGGCACGCTCGGTCGCGGCTCGGTCACCCTCTACGTCGACGGCAACGCCGGCCAGCCGATCCTCCGCTTCCAGCGCCAGGACGGCTACACCCTGCTGCCCGGCCAGCAGATCGTCGCGGCGACCGGCGGCGCGCTCACCGACCTCTCCAAGACCTACGTCGAGATCGAGACCATCGGCACGGGCGTGACGCTGAACGGCGGCACGATCGACCTCCTCCTCGGCAGCGCCAACGCCGCCGCGGGCATCCTGCGCGTGGGCGCCGTCGTCAACAACGCCCTGCTCAACATCGACGCCGGCTCGACGGTCAAGGTCGGCCGCCTGTATCTCGGCGACGCCTCCGGCATCGCCGGCAACGTCAACCAGACCGGCGGCGCGGTCACGATCTCCGACCACCTCCGGATCGCGCACTGGGGCAGCGAGATCTCCACGTATAACCTCAGCGGCGGTTCGCTGACGCTGACCAACACCAACCCGGGCGCCAGCCCGGCCGGCGCGGCCGAGCAGTCCGGCGGCGTCTACGTCGGCATCGACGGCGTGGGCATCCTCAACCAGTCCGGCGGCACCCTGACCACGCCCTGGATCGTCCTCGACAACCGCGTCTCGACCACGGTCAGCTCGACCATCAACCAGTATAACCTGACGGGCGGCCTGGTGAACCTGACCCAGCAGTTCGGCGTCAAGTCCAACAACGTCGCCACCGGCGTCATGACCTGGTCGGCCGGCACGCTCCGCAACGCCGCGGGCGCCGGCATCTCCGTCGCCCTCGACGTCCCGATGACCGTCACGGGCGCCGCCGCCATCCTCGATACCCAGTCGGCCGACCGCGGCTTCACGCTCAAGCAGGACGTGCTCGGCGGCGGCACCATCACCACCCAGGGCGGCGGCGTCATCACCGCCACCCACGCCACGGCCCAGAACCTGGACGTCGCGCTCGCGGGCACCTCGGGCCTCGACAAGTATGGCGCCGGCGTCCTGACCCTCGGCCGCGTCAACACCTACTCCGGCCCGACCAACGTCGTCGCGGGCACCCTGAACCTCACGGGTTCGATCGCCAACTCCGACCTGAACGTCGCCGCCGCCGGCACCGTGCGCGGGGAGGGCTCCGCCAAGTCGGCGACCTTCGCCAGCAACTCGGTCCTCGTCGTCGACCCGGTCACCGCCGGCGCGTTCGCCACGACCGGCGCCTTCACCGTCAACGCGACCAGCGCGTCGAAGATGACGATCAGCCTGACGAGCGGCCCGGCCAACCTCGATCCGTTCACCGTCGCCACCTACGGCTCGACCAACGCGACGGCCGACCTCTTCTCCGTCACGGGCGCGACCAGCTACCGCGGCACCCCGACCATCTTCGTCGGCGACACCGCCCTGACCCTGCAGCTCGGCTTCGGCCAGCTGACCTGGACCGGCGCCGTCAACGGCACCTTCGACAACGCCACCAACAACTTCACGGTCGGCGGCCAGGCCGGTTACTTCATCTACGGCGACGTCGTCAACTTCGACGACAGCGCGTCGGTCAACACGGTGACGCTGGCCGGCAACCTGACGCCGACCTTGGTCAACTTCAGCAACTCGACGAAGAACTACGTCCTGAACAGCTCCACCGGCAACACGCTCGCGGGCTACACCAAGCTCGTGAAGTCCGGCACGGGCACGCTGACCTTCGGCGGCACCGCCAACAACACCTACACCGGCGGCACCGTCCTCAGCCAAGGCTCGCTGGAGTTCACCAACCTCGGCGGCGCCGGCACGGGCGCCCTGACCATCGGCGACGCCAACACGGGGGCCGGCAACCTGTCGGTGATGATCACGGCCCGCCCGGCCTCCGGCACCTACCTCACCGCCCCGATCGTCGTGGCCGCGGGCACGACCGGCACCGTCACCATCGGCACCACCGCGGGCGTCCTCACCGGCACGGGCTACGTCGGCTACAACGGCATCACC
>RGCL01000142.1 GCA_009919175.1 Betaproteobacteria bacterium | reverse complement strand
CAATGCAGTACCCGCTTACAACATTGAGCATACGCACGTGGTGAATCATCGCCTCACCGTGATGCCCCTTCGCACCTCGGCCATGCGTGCCCTGGGCGCCTACGCCAATGTGTTTGCCATTGAATCCTTCATGGACGAGTTGGCCCATGCCAGCGGCCAAGATCCTGTGGAATTCCGGCGTCGACACATGACCGACGCTCGAAGCCTGGCCGTGCTCAACGCCGTGGTGGAGCGCAGCACCTGGTGGCACTTGCCCCGAGAGGAAGGCGTAGGACATGGCGTGGCCTGGGCGCGTTACAAAAACACCTCGGCCTGGTGTGCCGTGCTGGCGCGGGTGCAAGCGGGTGAAACCTTGCGTGTGCTGCAACTGGATGTGGCCGTGGATGTGGGCCGTGTGGTGGACCTCGACGGTGTGATCAACCAAACCGAGGGCGGCGCCCTGCAGGGCATGAGCTGGACCCTGAAAGAAGCGGTTCACTTCGATCGTCAACAAGTCACCACGCAGAGTTGGGTGGACTATCCCACGCTGCGCTTTTCCGAAGTGCCGGTGGTGACCGTCCATGTGTTGGACCAACCCGACCAACCCTCCCTGGGTGCCGGTGAGTCTGTCCAAGGGCCCGTCGCCGCTGCCCTGGGCAATGCCTTGTTCGATGCGCTGGGGGTGCGCGTGCGCCAGTTGCCCTTGTCGCAGGACCACATCCTGCAAGCCGTGAACGAATCGGCTTGAGCCCCTCATCGTCCCTTCACGTCACCTCACCATGATTCGCATCAACTCACAACCGATCCAGAGTTCACTGCCCGACAAGACGCCCTTGCTGAACCTCTTGCGCGATGAGCTGGGCCTGGCGGGCGCCAAACTCGGCTGCGGTGAGGGAGAGTGCGGGGCCTGTATGGTGCTGGTCGATGGCCGGCCACAAACCTCCTGCAATCTGCCGCTGTGGGCGGTTAAGGACCATGACATCACCACCCTGGAGGGGCTGGGATCTGCCGAGCGACCTCATGCACTGCAAGAGGCCTTTATGGCAGAAAACGCCGGTCAATGCGGGTACTGCTTGAGCGGTATCCTGGTCAGCGCGAGTGCCCTGTTGCAACACACGCCGCGCCCAACCCGTGACGAGATTTGCGCCGCACTGGACAAGCATCTGTGCCGCTGTGGCGCCCACGAGCGCATCATCCGGGCCGTTCAGCGTGCGGCCCAGGCCCTCGCTGGCTGACCGTCGACAACATGGCCACGGGTTGGCGTGACTGCCTGCCCGTTTTTCACACTTGGGCATTCACCCGTTCAGAGTGTTTACGCTTTGGCGTGGCGGCGCATGAACTCGGCGAATTTGTCGGCCAGGGCGGGGTAGTGGGGCTTCCAGTCTGGAAACGCAATCAAGTCCACATCCTGGTCTTCCATGGGCAGCCGGAACAGTTCTGCACCTGGAATCAGCTGGGCAGCGGCCAAGCCATTCACACTGGAATGCGTCTTGTCATTGCCCGGCACCACGAGGGTTGGTACGCGGTACGACTTGAGCTCGTCCTCGGGTACGCCCATCACGGGACCCACAGGCCCACTGGTGAAGTTGGCCAGCCAACGCCCCATGACCGCCATGTAGTCACGCGGGTTCATGGCCATGAGACGCTCGCGGCTGGCGGGGTTGAGGGCCAGCCGTTCGCGGTACGGCTCGGTGTCACACACACCCGCCATGCCACCCGCATGGGCGGCCTTGATGTATTGCCCGTAGTAGGTGTTGGGCAGACGGCCCGCGGCGAAGGCGCCACCGGTCACACGCATCAACAACAGGCCCAGCACGAACTCGGGGTGACGACGCTGCACCGTCATGGACAGCCGGGCACCGGCAGAAGAGCCCCCGAGAAAGGCGCGCTGGGCACCATAGTGCTGCAGCAAGGCATGCAGGTCATCGGCCCAGATGTCCTCCTCGCTGCCCTCTCCGCCAATGATGATGTCAGATGCACCCGTGTTGCGGCGGTCGTGCACCAGTACGCGAAATCCTTTGGCCGCCACCGCCTGCGCCAAAGGCGCCATTTCGAGATAGCGATGACGCCCCCCCGAGTTCAACGCCAGCCAGGGGCCGCTGTCGCCAAACACTTCATGAA
>RGCL01000141.1 GCA_009919175.1 Betaproteobacteria bacterium | reverse complement strand
CGCCATGATGCCGCGGGTTTCCAGCGTCAAGCCCACCAGGCGCACCAGTGTGCCAGTGCGTTCAGGGGGCGGCACCCGCAGATGCGGCAGGCTCTGTTCGACGACTTGATCAAAATCCAGCATCTTCACTCCACCTGGATCATGCGTTTGAGGGTGACCGCTACCCGGTCACGCTCTTGATCCACGATCATGCGAACCACCATCAGTTTGTCTTCGTAGCTGTTAGCGTTGTTCAACAATTCAGCCGGAATGGTGGGCTTGGCTTTTTTCTGTTCCTGTTTGATGCGGTCCCGCATTTGTTGCAATTGCTCATCCGGATCGACGTCGTCCTCGACAGGTTCGGGTGCTGTGCCTTGCGAGTCGACCTTACCCGGGTTTCCTGAGGTGGCCACCGTAGCAGGTGTTTTGGGCTCTGCTGCGGTAAGCTCTAAGCCGGCAGCCTGCATGCCTGGTGATTCATCAACAGTGACACCCGTTGATGATTCTGCAGAATCCGGCGACTGTGGTTCTTGAGCCGCAGGCTCGTCGGGCACATTGAGTACCTCGGGATGCTTCAGGGCAAGCAATGCCAATTCAGGATTCTGATAATAAGCTGGTGTATCGGAATTTTGTTGCCAAGCCTTGAAGGCAGAGTTGACCGCAGAGTTGGCCAATTCTTCCAAGTCTTCTTGGTTGGGTTCACGGCGAACCAGTGCCAGCATCATCGGACGAAGCACCAAAACCAGGAAGGCCAGGCACATTAACGTTCGCAAGACAATATTGACCCAATCAATCATGGTGGTCTTCCTGCGAATCGAATGGTCTGATGGAGTCGTTTTCGTGTTGTCTCGATGGCTCGCTCGATTCCTCGTTCAGGAGGTCATTGGCAAGAGTGCTTGCCGGCTCAACCGCATGATCGGCTTCACGACCTTGGGCAGAAACCGTGGGCGAGGAGTCGCGCGATGCAAGCGTCCGCACCGATGCGTCTTGCACCTCGGAGTCACGTTGTGCCAGGGGCTGTCGAAAAAACGGTGACTGTTCGCGCCACACCTCGGGCTGCACCAGCAGGTTACGCGCCAGCGCCTCAAGCCGGTTTCCCACCAGGTCCTCTACCAGCGTGTCGTTGATCATCACGCGTACGCTGCCAGGCTGTAAGGATGGAACGGCTTGCACCGACAGGGTATGCGTCATCTCGCCAGCACGCTCCTGCAAGCGAGCCTTGTCCTGTGGGTTAAGTTCCACCGTTACTACATGGTTCCCGTGTAAATCCAGTTCATCCAGGCAGCGTTGGATCAGACGTTCAATAGCGACTGACGACAAGTTGAGTTCACCCAGCACCAGTTGTTCAGCCAGATGAAGGCTCAGGCGCTTTACCGGCTCATACAGCTGTTCGGGACGCCCCAATAGCGACTGCACTTGCTCAGCGGCGTCATTCAATTGCTGCTTCAAGGGTTCTATTTGGCCCTCGATTTCTTCACGGAGTTCTTGCAGGGCCCTCGCCTTGTCGGCCTTGGCCTGCTCAAGTTCTTGTTGATGAGTTTGCCTGGACTCTTCCAGGGCTTGCTGACGCCCTTCTTCACGCCCCTTCTCCAGACCCTCTTGCCGGGCAGCCTCACAAGCCTCTTTCAAGGCAGCAGAATCCAGCGTGGGCTCAGCGCTGTCAGGAGTCACATTTGTCTGGTCAGTCGTGTCCTCAGCATTGGACAATTGCTGGACTGCGTCGGGCGCATTCTGTTCTGCCTCGGCATCCAATGCACCATCAATGGCGGTCTGCGGTGTATCGCTTGCAGTCTCCGATTCCTCGGCGCGAGCCTGGGAATCCAGAAAATTGTCTCTATCGCCGGATAGGGACTGCACCGAGGCTTCTGAAGAATCTTGAGCGGAGTCGGCGCTCTGCTCCCAAGTGTCGCGCTGGTCCCTCTCTTGCTCATCGCTTTCCCCTTTAAGGGAAGCAGGCTCTGGCGCGGCAGATTCGAAACGACCCAATGCTTCATCCAACTGCCTGGGCTGCCACGGTTCAAACGCGCTGGCATCCTCCACCACGCGTGCTGGATCGGGCACCGCCAACTGCCGGAATTTTTCTGTCCGGTAGTCCAGCCGGGGCACGTTATCCCAATCCGT